>JBKPLC010000122.1:0-12740 GCA_046731495.1 Actinomycetota bacterium
GCTCAGAGACGCTCATCGGCGCCGCGGGTGACGACACCCTGGTCGGCAACCGCGGCCAGGACACGCTGCTCGGCCTCGAGGGGAACGACCAGACCTTCGGAGGGAACGGGCGCGATCTGCTGCGGGGCTGGCTCGGGAACGACCGCGAGTTCGGCGGCCCGGAGGCCGATCGCGTGTCGGGCGGTCCCGGAAGAGACGTGATCGTTGGCAACTTCGGCTCCGACGTGCTCAAGGGCAAGGGCGGCATCGACTTCCTGAAGGCGAGGGACGGCACGCGCGATGTGAAGATCAAGTGCGGCCGGGGCAATAACCGGGCCGAGGGCGCGACCCGCGACCGCCGCCTGGATCCGCGCGCCAAGTCCTGCTGACGCGCCCGTAGCGTCCTGAGCGCGGGAGATCATCCCCGCGTGCACCGGATCCACTACCGGTTCGGGATCGTTCTCTTCCTGATCGTCTTCGCGATCTTCTTCGTGATGGCGGCACCGCGCGGAGACGGGGCGCGCTTCGTGTCGGTCTGCCTGCAGGCGTCGGTGCTGGTTGCTGCCGTGATCGCATCGAAAGGTCACCCCTGGGTGATCAGGTTGAGCGTCGCTGCGGCGATCCTCGGCATCGCGGGCTCCGCCGCCGCCCTCTTCGGCACAGGTCAGTTCGGCAATGACTCCGCCGGGATCGTGGCGCTGGCCTATGTACTACTGACACCGCCCGCGATCGTCATGGGCGTGATCAAGCAGTTCCGCGAGGAACGCACGGTGACGATCCACTCGATGTTCGGCGTCCTCTGCCTCTATCTGTTGATCGGCCTACTCTTCGCCGTCGCCTACGCGGTCATCCAGGACGTCGGGAGCACCGACTTCTTCACCACCAAGCATGCCGGTCGCGACGACTTCCTCTACTTCAGTTTCTCCACCCTCACGACAACCGGCTACGGGGACCTGGTCGCGGCGACCAACCTGGGTCGCTCCCTCGCTATCACGGAGGCCCTGGCGGGTCAGCTCTATCTGGTCACCGTGGTTGCGTTGATCGTCGCGAACCTGCGCCCGGCCGCGGGCGTCGGCCGCTAGGCCAGCTCGAGCAGCGCCCAGAACGGATGGTCGCGCTCCGGGATCCGCGGCGGGACCCGCCGGTGCTGGCGGTTGCGCGCCCACTCGAGATAGCCGCGCAGGCGCCGCGAGATCGACCGCTTGGTCGCCTGCGTGGGCTCGACCGCGCTGTGCTCGAGGGCCCATAGCCAGGCGTTCGCCTCCGACTCGAGGCGTGGCGCCGAGCGACCGCGACCGACGAGGTGCCCGATCTCATGCAGAGCGATGAAATAGGAGACCTGCCCGCGGATCGGCGGGATCGAGATCTCCAGCCGGCCACCGCGCCAGCGGATGGCCCGGCCGCGAGCGGAGTTGCCGGCCAGCTCGATGCCGTACTCGCTGCAGAGGTCCTCGATGTGGGCCTCCATCAGCTCCACGCCACGACGCCTGCGGGGTGCACGATCCTGCCTGAACACGGGCGGCAGGGTAGCCCGCGCCGCGGATGAGTCGATAATTGAGGTATGGCCGAGGCAACACATCTCCGCCTCGCGCTCGCCCAGGTCAATCCGACCGTGGGCGACATCGAGGGCAACGTGCGCCTGATCTCGGACGCGATCGATCGCGCTCGGGACGCCGGCGCCCAGGTGGTCGTGCTGCCCGAGCTCTGCGTCTCGGGCTATCCGCCAGAGGACCTGGTGCTCCGCCGTGACTTCCTTCGGGCCGTCCGGGAGGGGCTCGACGAGATCGCTGAGGGCACCGAGGGCGTCGTCGCGCTGGTGGGCTTCCCCGAGCAGGTAGTCCGGCCGGACGACGAGCTCGAGCACTTCGACCCCCTGATCGACCCTCCCCCGCCCCCCGCCCACAACTCCCAGGCGGTGCTGGCGGCCGGCGAGCTGCAGGGCGTCTACCGCAAGTGCGACCTGCCCAACTACGGCGTCTTCGACGAGCAGCGGTACTTCGAGCCGGGCACCGAGCCGGCCCTGATCGAGGTGGACGGGGTGCGGATCGGCCTGACGGTCTGCGAGGACATCTGGCACCCGGGCTTCCCGGAGGGCGATGAGGTCGCGGCCGGCGCGCGGCTGGTGGTCAACTCGTCGGCCTCCCCCTACCACCGCGGCAAGGGTCTTGCGAGAGAGAGGATGATCGCGGAGCGAGCTCGCACGAACGGCGCTGCCTTCGCGCTCTGCAACACGGTGGGGGGCCAGGACGAGCTGGTCTTCGACGGGGCCAGCGTCGTGATCGGCCCCGATGGCGAGACCCTCGCCCGGGCCGCGCAGTTCATGCCGGAGCTGCTGGTCTGCGACCTGATGATGCCAGCGGCCGATGGCTCCGACGGCGCCGGGAGCCGCCGCGTCCCCGTACTGGCGGTCCTCGACTCAGGAGCGCAGCCGGAGGGGCACGTCGAGACCCCCCTCGCCGAGCCGATCGACACCGAGGAGGCGGAGGTCTACACGGCGCTGACGGTCGGGCTGAGGGACTACGTCGAGAAGAACGGTTTCGAGCACGTCGTGCTGGCCCTCTCGGGCGGCATCGACTCCGCCCTCGTCGCTCTGATCGCGGTCGACGCACTCGGGGCCGACAGGGTGAGCGTCATCGTCATGCCCTCCCCCAACTCGAGCGATGACACCCAGGCAGACGCGAGGACGATCGCCGCCAACCTGGGCGTCGAGCTGATCGAGATCCCGATCGCCGAGGGGATGGAGGCCTATCAGCACTCACTGGCCCCGAGCTTCGAGGGCACCGAGCCCGGGCTGGCCGAGGAGAACATCCAGGCCCGCATCCGCGGCAACCTGGTGATGGCCCTCTCCAACAAGTTCGGCTGGCTCGTGCTCACCACCGGCAACAAGAGCGAGCTGTCGGTCGGCTACGCGACGCTCTACGGCGACATGGCGGGGGGCTTCGCCGTGATCAAGGACGTCTTCAAGCTCCTCGTCTATCGCCTGGTGCGCTGGCGGAACCAGCAGGAGGACCGCGAGCTGATCCCCGACTCGGTGCTGGACCGGCCGCCCTCGGCCGAGCTGCGGCCCGATCAGCTCGACGAGGACTCGCTGCCGCCCTACGAGACCCTCGACAGGATCCTCGAGGCCTACGTCGAGCGCGACGAGGGCGTCGAGCAGCTCGTCGCCCAGGGCCTCGACGAGGAGACCGTCCTGGAGGTCGTGCGGCTGGTCGATCGCGCGGAGTACAAGCGCCGCCAGGCGCCGCCGGGAATCCGGGTCTCGACCAAGGCCTTTGGGCGCGACCGGCGGCTGCCGATCACCAACCGCTTCGGCTCGATGCGGGCCCTACCGCGCTAGGTACGGCGCGCCCGCACGGCGATCGTCATCCGACAGAGGGCGCAAACCTTGCCTTCGTCGTCGGTCATCTCCACGTCCCAGATCCAGGTCGTCTTGCCCCGATGGCGGGCGGTCGCCAGGGCGTTGACGTAGCCGTCGGAGATCGGCCGCAGGAAGGTCGTGTTGTTGTTCTGCCCGAGGGGGACGATGTCGTCCTCGCGGAGCGCGAACCAGGTGGACGCCGAGCAGATCGCCTCGGCGAGCGAGGAGTAGACCCCGCCGTGCACGACCCCGAAGGGCTGCAGATGGTGCCCAGCGACCTTGATCCGGGCCCGGGCACCGTCGGGGTCGAACTCCTGCCACTCCACCCCGATGTGGTTGGCGAAGCCGGTTTGCAAGACGTCTGCTTGGCTCACGAGCCGGGACGATAGTGGCACGCCTCCGCAGTAACGACGGGCCCTTTCGGAAGACTGGCCAGCATGCGCTTCCTGGTATGGACCGGCGTCGAGGAGTGGCTGGCAGAGACCGCGGTCGTCGAGCTTGGCGATGACGGCCTGCGAGCTATCGGTACGCAGATCGGGGCGGATCCCGTGCCGTTCCGAGTCGACTACCGGCTCGAGGCGCCGGAGGACTTCGTCACCAAGGAACTCGAGCTGACCACCGCCGCGGAGGGCTGGCGCCGCCACCTGCTCCTTCGCCACGACGGATCCGGCGGCTGGAGCGCCGACGTGGAGGACGACGGCGACGTGCCGGGCGGCCCGTGGGACGGCTCGCTGCCCGATCTGTCATCCGCCAAGGACATCGATATCCAGAACTCGCCGCTCACCAACACGATGCCTATCCGGCGCCACGGCTTTCAGGACGGCGGCTCCGGCGAGTTCGTGATGGCCTTCGTCCTCACACCGACCTTGCGAGTCGAGGCCTCCCGTCAGGGCTATGAGCATCTGCGACAGGGCGACGGTGGCGCGGTCGTGCGCTATCTGAGCCTCGGCAGCGATTTCCAGGCCGATCTGGAGCTGGATCGGGAGGGCCTGCTGGTCTTCTACCCCCGCCTGGCGAGGCGCGTGGAGCCCGGGTTAAAGGTCGGATAAGAGCTGCATCACGCATCCCGGCGCTGCCCTAGGCTTCCTCGCCCGTGGCGCTCACGGACGAACAGCGCACCATGCTGCAGCTGCTCCTCGAAGGGGGGCAGGGCTATGAGGACATCGGCTCCCTGCTCGGGGTGGCGGCCGACGACGTGCGCGCGCGAGCCCGTTCGGCCCTGCAGGAGATCGGCGGCGCCGATCCCGACGCGCAGGTCGGGCTGACCGACTACCTGCTCGGCCAGGCTGATCCGATCGGCCGAGCCGATGCGGTTCGCCACCTTCAGGCCGACCCCGAGGCCAACGCCCTCGCCCAGCGTCTCGTGCAGAACCTCCGGCTGCTCGCGCCGAAGGCGGAGCTGCCCGAGATCCCGGAGCCGCGAGGCGGCAGACGTGCCGCCGCGCCCTCCGCGCCGCCCGCTCCGGCCGCTCCTCCGGCGCAACCGGGCGCCCCGCCTCCCCCTCCGCCTCCGCCTCCGGCGGCGGCGAAGGGCCCCGGGGTCGCCTCCCGGGCGGCGGGTTTCTTCACCGGGCTCGGCAAGGTCCGGGGCAAGCGGCGCACTCAGATGATCGTCGGCACGGCCGCGGCGCTGGCGTTGATCATCGTCCTCATCGTGGTGGCCACGAGTGGCGGAGACAGCGGCGGCAACCAGGTGACCGTGCTCGAGGCCGGGAAGACGACCACCAGGGAGGTGAGTTGCAAGCCGATCGACTACTCGCCCGCGCAGAATGCCCAGGTCCCGCTCGTCAAGCTGTATGCGACGGGATCGTCCGCATCCGCCGACTGCCCGCCGAGCGGCCAGATCATCTTGGCTCCTGCGCAGCAGAACCAGCAGCAGTCCAAGAACCAGGCTCCCACCTACATCCTCCAAGCCAACGCTGTCCATGTCCCGCCGACTGCGGATGGGCAGACCTACGTGCTCTGGCTCTACAAGTCGGACACGGAGTCCGTGCCCGTCGGACAGGTGACGGTCGACGACAGCGGCAATCTCTCAGGTGGTCTGCCGCTGGCGGCTCAGGGGGTGGTCCTCCTGCCCGCGTTCGACACCCTCAGATTCTCGCGAGTGGATTCGGCTCAGGCCCAGCAGCTGCAGCAGGCACTGCAACCGCAGGGGAAGAAGCAGCCCAGCACAGTCCCATTCGTTGGCGAGCCCGTCCTTCAGGGCGACATCTCCGAACTCGGACTCGACCAGCTTCTCCAGCAGCTTCAGAGCCAGGCGCAGCAGGGCGGCTCCGGCAAGAAGGGCTAGACCGCCCGGGCGGATGGCCCTGAGCGAGGATCAGACCGCCCTGCTCAGGCTGCTGCTGGCGGGCGACACCTACGAGCGCGTCGCGGACGTGCTCGGCACGACGCCGGACGAGGTCCGGGACCGCGCCCACGCGGCGGCGGATGAGCTCGAACGCGATCCGAAGGGCGAGATCGCGCCGGAAGCCGTGAACGCCCGGCTCGCCACCCTCGACGGAGCAGCGCCACCGGACGCGGTCACCGCCGCTCCTTCTCAGGCTGCGCTTCGCCGCCGGGGCCCATGGATCGCCCTGGCCGCGGGGTTGGCCGTGCTCGTCGCAGTCGGTGTGGTGCTGGCGACCAGCGGCGGCGGTGACGGTCAGGGGGATTCCTCGACCGCGCCGGACCGCGAGGACGTCGTGCCGGTGAAGATGAGCCCGGTCGGAAACTCAGGCGCGAGCGGCACGATCGCGATCGTCCGAGTCGCCGACCAGCCGGCGGTGGACCTGGCGATTCAGGGCCTGCGACCGACTACGGGCGGTCATACCTACGTGCTCTGGTTCGTGGGCTCGGGCAACCGGAGCCTGCCCGTCGCCTTCCAGGGCGTGGGCCGCGACGGGCGGCTCACCGGCCGCGCGCCGATCCCGACCGCGGCCGCGAGCCTGCTGCCCAGCTTCGACACGGCGCAGCTGACGCTGACGGCCCAGAAGGAGGCTGCCGCGGCCGTCCAGCGCGCTGGTCAGGCAGGGACGCTCCCCGAGCCGGCGGGCACCATCATCCTGCGCGGCGCGCTGCGCTGACCGCTGCTAGGGCCGGCTAGCTCACAGGGTCGTCGCCGGCTGGCGCGTCGCTCGGCGGACTTGCCTGTTCTGCGGCCGCTTGCTTTCTCGCAAGCTTCTTGGCCTGCTTCTCCTGACGTTTCTCGAGACGCCTGCGTTCACGGTTGAGCTTTGCCATCGTGGTCTTCCGCTTGTTGCTGGAAGCCATCCCTAAAGCGCCTGGACGTTTGCGGCCGCCGGGCCTTTGGTGCCCTGTTCGGCGTCGTAGCTCACCTTCGCGCCCTCCTGTAGCGACTTGAACCCGTCGCCCTGGATCGCGCTGTGGTGCACGAAGAGATCCTCGCCCGCCTCATCCGGCGTGATGAACCCGAAGCCCTTGTCGTCGTTGAACCATTTGACAGTTCCTGTGGCCATTCCTGGTACCTCCGTTAAGGGTGCACTGCGAAACACGGAGGGCGCCAGAAAGGCACGGCTTCGGAGACGCGGGGCACAGCTTTGGTCGAACGGACGCTCGACCCGTTGAGCGAGTCTAGCTGCTGCTTTGGGGGACGCGCTTCAGCCGGCTGGCAGAAGCTTCCCGGGGTTCATGATCCCGGCAGGATCGAGGCGCTCCTTCACGGCCCGCAGGGCCTCCAATCCGAGCTCCCCCACCTCGGCGCGCATGTACGGAGCGTGGTCGCGGCCGACCGCGTGGTGGTGGGTGATCGTCCCCTCCGCCGCGACGATCGCTTCGCAGGCGGCTGTCTTGGCGGCGCGCCACTGCTCGAGCTCCTCGTCTCGTCGAGCTCGGGTCAGGAAGGTGAAGTAGAGCGAGGCGCCGTCGGCGTAGGCGTGGGAGACGTGGCACATCACGATGCAGCGCTCCCCGAGCGCCCCGCGCAGGGCGTCGCTCACGGCGCGGTAGAGCTCATCGAGGCGGCTCCAGGTGTGCGCGGTCTCTAGCGTCTCCACCATCACGCCGAGGTTCATCAGCTCGTCGCGCAGGTAGGGCCCGCCGTAGCGGTTGCGGTCCCAGGACCGCCCGGCCGACGTCCCCAGCGGCACCGCTCCGCCAAGACGCAGCCGGGTCTGACCGAGTGAGCGCCTGCGCCGGATCGACTCACGCTCCCCCTCCCACCCGCAGATCATCAGACAGCCGCCCTGGCGGCGGCGCAGCGACAGGTAGGCATCGAGCGCCTTCTTCTGCAGGCCCTCCGTGCCGGCGAGATCCAGCGAGACCCGCGTCTCCTCCCCGTCCGAGAGCCGCAGGACGTCCGGCGCCTCGTGGCGCTGGGCGAGGTCGCGGACGATCTCTCGCCCGGCCTCGAAGTCCTCGGCCATCCAGCCCTCGTAGACCCGCTCCTCGGGCGCCGGCCGCACCCGGCAGGTGACCTCCGTGATCACGCCGATCGTCCCCTCCGAGCCGAGCACCAGCTCGCGCAGGGACGGTCCGGCGGCCGTGTGTGGGACCTGGCGGGTGCGCAGCCGGCCTGCCGGGGCGCAGAGCTCCAGTGCGGTGACCAGCTCGTCGAACCGGCCGTAGCCGCTCGAGGCCTGGCCCGCGGAGCGGGTGGCGGCGAACCCGCCGATCGTCGCCTGCTCGAAGGACTGTGGGAAATGGCCAAGCGTGGCGCCGAGCGCGCCGAGCGTGGACTCGGCGTCCGGGCCGCTCAGCCCCGGGCCGAGGCGAGCCGTCAGGGAGGTGGGATCGAGATCCACGGCGCGCAGCTCCGCGAGGTCGAGGGAGACCACCGCGTGATGGCCGTCCACGACCGCGTCGAGCCCGCCTACCACGCTGGTTCCTCCGCCGTAGGGAACGATCGCGACGCCCTCCGCCCCGCAGGCGGCCAGCACCGCCTCGACCGCCTCGGTGTTCGGCGGGCGGAGCACGGCGTCGGGCGCTGCCTCGAGCCGGCCGCTCCGCAGCCTGATCAGATCCGGATAGCTGCGGCCGGCTGCGCGGCGCAGCCGGTCCTCCTTCCCATCCAGGACGTCGCCGGCCGCGCCACGGACCGCCTCCGGGACCGGGCGGGCCTCCGGCAGCGAGACCTGATCGAGCGGAACCGGCTCGACGGCGTCGCCCGCCTCGACGCCGAGCTCCTCGCGCAGAGCCGCGACCGCCGTCTCGGGCAGATCGAGGCGCCGATCGGGGTCGCCCCACCCCCACCACTTCATCTGAGCGGTCAGGCCGAACCCCCGGTGGCCGCGGTCTCGAGACCTGCTAGTGCTTCGTCGAGGGTCCGCCCGATCGCCCTGCGCATCATCGGAGCGCCGAGACGCGAGAGCCCCCGCAGGCGCCGGTCCAGCGCCATCGTCACGTCGGTCTCACCGTCCTGGGGCGCGAGCGAGATCTCGGTGCGGGCGCGCTTGAGGAAGCGCTCGAACGGCGTGCCCTCGAGGGTCTGCTCGAAGACGTAGCGCTCGCCCTCGCTCGCGTCGACGCAGCGGTAGTCGGCGCGGACCCCGCGGCCGTCCTTCGTCTCCAGCACCTGGGTCCAGCTTCGCCCTGCGTCCTCCCCCTCGCTCACGTTCTCGACGCGCTGGGTGTGGGGCCACCAACGCGGCAGGTGGTACGGGTCGGCGATCACGCCCCAGAGCGCGCTCGCGGGCGCGGCGATGCGGCGCCTCCGCACGACGCGTGCCATGAAGCCGGCTTTACTCCTCGCCGGTCAGCTTCCGCAGGTCGCGGACAAGCAGCATGTGGGTGAGGTTGTTGCAGGCCGCGGCCAGGCTCTCGAGGTTCTCGATCGCCTCGCGGCGCCGGACCTGGTTCGAGGAGCGGAGCGCCGCACCGACCACCGCCTCGAGCAGCTGGGCCTCTCGGTCGGCAGCCGTGCGGAGCACCTTCAGGTTCCGCCCGCGGACGCCGAAGCGGGCCAGCTCCGAGCACGCCTTGACGATCTCGAGGTCGGTGTCGTCGTAGTACTTCGTCCCCTCGAGGGTCTCTGGATGAACCAGCCGCCAGTCCTCGAGCTCCTTGATCAGCTCGCCGCTGACGCCCGTCTGGTCGACCAGCTCGTCGACCGAGATTCGCGAACCCTTGCCGGCCTCGATCGTTGCCGCCCGGCGCTTGGACCCCGCTCCGAGGCGCTCCTCTCGCTGGCCGGCGGCCAGCTCCTGGCGGATCACGCGCAGGGGGAGGAACTCGTCGCGCTGCATGCGGAGGATCGAGCGAAGTCGCTCGACGTCGGCCTGGCTGTAGAGGCGATACCCGCCGGGGGTGCGGCGCGGCGCGAGCAGCTTCTGGTCCTCGAGGTAGCGGATCTTCGAGATCGAGATGTCCTCGAACTCGCGGCCGAGGATCTTCGCCACCGCCCCGATGGTGAGGGCCTTTCGGTTCGAGGGAGCGCCGTCGGTGGCGCGATCGCTGCTCCTCCGGTCGTACGGGGTGGCTTCCATGGTCACTTCTCCAGGTAGCTCAGCTTGTATTTGCCGATCTGGATCTCGTCGCCGTCCTGCAGCTGGTGCGACTCGATCCGCCGGCGGTTGACGTAGGTGCCGTTCAGCGATCCGAGGTCGTCGATGTAGAGCCCGTCCTTGCGGCGCACGAGCAGCGCGTGGTTCCGCGAGACGGTCACGTCATCGAGGAAGACGCCGGCGTCCGGCGTGCGGCCGATCGAGATCCGCTCGCCGTCAAGCGTGAAGGACTCCCCCGCCCGGCCGCCACCGGAGCGAATCACGAGAGCCGCACCGTGCTTCTCGACCACCTCGTCGATGTCGACCTGGTGCATCTCGCCCGACTCGTCGACCGTGTAGGTCATCGTGGTCGGCTCCTTCCCCTCGGGGCGGGAGAGGTAGGCGCCGCACTTCTGGCAGTAGTTGGCCCCTTCCGCGTTGACGAAACCGCACTCGGGGCAGTGGATCGCCACCGTCTTTCCCCCTCTTTAGGTGGGCGGCTTGGTCGGGGGCTCGGACCGGCCCGCCAGGATCTCGCTCAGGCGCTGCACGTCGTCGCCCTTGATCAGTGTCCCGCCTTCAGGCCGGTTCTCCCGCAGGCGATTGACGAGCTCGGCGCGCAGGATGTCGATCTGGCCGTGCAGGAGCCGGCGGCGGTAGGAAACCTCCTGCTCCTCGGCGGTCAGATTGTCGATCAGCTCCTTGAGCTCCTCGTCGCTCATGGAGCCGATGTCGGGGAAGGTCTCCTCGTCCACGGACTCACCTTTCTGGTCGGGCGAGCGATTATAGGTCCGGACGGCCAGCCTCAACCCGTCCTTGAGCCTTTTGACTACGCAGTTGCAAGCTCCCGCAGCCCGGTCCGCACGTAGGCGATCGTGCCGAGCACGCCGAGCGCGACTCCCACGTAGAGCATCGCGTCCCAGACCCAGCTCTCGGAGACCATCGCGAAGAAGATCGCCGCCATGACCGGTGTCACCGCGATGCGCCCGAGCCAGTTGATCTCGAGCTCCCCCACCCGGCGCAGATAGATCTGGGCCAGCACCAGAGTCACCAGCTCGCGTGCGGCGAGGACGGCGAGCGCCCAGCGCGGCAGCAGCTCGAAGTGCCAGCAGACCGCCGCGCCGCAGAGGATCGTGAGACGGTCGACGATCGGGTCGAGCAGCGCGCCCATTCGGCTGTATTGACCCGTGGCGCGGGCCAGGAAGCCGTCCACGTAGTCGCCGACCGCGACGGCCCAGAAGATCGCGGCGGCGGCCGCATCCCTGCCGTCGCCGGAGGAGAATGCGATCGCGAGGAAGACCGGCAGCGCGGCGAGGCGGAGATAACCGACCGCGTTCGGGATCGTCCAGGGCCGCAGCGGCTGTCCCGGGCGTGTCTGGCGCGGGGGCGGGCCGGAGCGGTCGAGCCCGAACTGCCGTCGGAAGCCCTTTCTCCGCCCCGTACGCAAGGATTGTCCGCGCCCGCGGGCCATCGGGCGAGCATATGGAAGGAAAGGCGAAAACCGGAATCTCACCCACGCGCGCTGAGGACTTCCCTCAGTGGTTCCAGAGCGTGGTCCGCGACGCCGAGGTGGCCGAGCTCGACCACGTGCGCGGCGCGATGGTGATTCGGCCGTGGGGCTACGGGATCTGGGAGCTGATGCAGCGCGCGCTAGACGACGCAATCAAGGAGACCGGCGCCGTCAACGCCTACTTCCCGCTCTTCATCCCGCTGAGCTACTTCGAGGAGGAGGCGAAGCACGTGGAGGGCTTCGCCAAGGAGATGGCGGTAGTCACCCACCACCGGCTCGAGCAGGGCGAGGACGGCTCGCTCCATCCCGCCGCCGAGCTTCCCGAGCCGCTCGTCGTCCGCCCCACCTCCGAGACGATCATCGGGCGCTCCTTCGCCAAGTGGATCAACTCCTACCGCGACCTCCCGCTGCTGATCAACCAGTGGGCGAACATCGTCCGCTGGGAGCTTCGCCCGCGCGTGCTGCTCCGCACGACGGAGTTCCTCTGGCAGGAGGGCCACACCGCGCATGCCTCCGAGCAGGAGGCGCTCGAGGAGACCGAGCGCATGCTCGGCGTCTACAGGGAGTTCACTGAGCAGGAGCTCGCGATCCCCGTGATCGCCGGGGAGAAGCCCGAGCTCGAGCGGTTCCCCGGCGCGGAGAGCACGCTCACGATCGAGGCGATGATGGAGGACGGCAAGGCGCTGCAGTGCGGAACCTCCCACTACCTCGGTCAGAACTTCTCGCGCGCGATGGAGATGGAGTTCACCGACGAGGACGGCGAACGGAAGCTGTGCTTCACGACCTCCTGGGGCATCACCACGCGCATGGTCGGCGCCGTCGTCATGAGCCACGGCGACGACAACGGGCTGCGGCTCCCCCCGCGGGTCTCCCCCACCCAGGTGCAGATCGTTCCCATCACCCGCGACGACCCGGCGCCGGTGCTCGAGGCGGCCGAAGCCCTGCGCGCGGAGATCGCGGGGCAGGAGTGGCCTGGGGGCCGGGTCCGCGTGGAGGTCGACTCGCGCGATCGAAAGCCGGCCGAGAAGCGCTGGGAGTGGATCCGCAAGGGCGCGCCGGTCGTGATCGAGCTCGGCGAGCGGGACATCGAGCAGGGAGTCGTCACGATGACGAGGCGCGACGACCCGGAGCTGAGACGGGATGCGATCCCGCGGGACGGCGCGGCGGAGGCGGTTGCCGGCGTCCTCGCCGACATGCAGACGGGCTATTTCGAGGAGGCCTCGCAGCGCCTGCGCGAACGGACCCGCGACGACATCACCACCGTCGAGGAGTTCCGGGAGTTCTTCGCGGGCGACGAGACCGAGTCCGGAGGCTTCGTCAAGGCGCCCTGGAGCGAGGATCCGGCGACGGAGGAGATCATCGGCGAGCTCGGCGTCAGCGTGCGCTGCATCCCGTTCGGCGAGGAGTTGCCCTCCGACTCGCGCTGCGTGATTACGGGCGGGGCCGCGAGGGTGGTGGCGATCTTCGCCAAGGC
>JBKPLC010000123.1:0-8337 GCA_046731495.1 Actinomycetota bacterium
CCAGATCCACCCGCTGGTCTGCCACGCGTTCAACGCCGACTTCGACGGCGATCAGATGGCCGTGCACCTGCCGCTCTCGGCGGAGGCGCAGGCGGAGGCGCGCATCCTGATGCTCTCCTCCAACAACATCCTCTCGCCGGCGCACGGCGCGCCCCTGGCGACGCCGACGCAGGACATGGTCCTGGGTCTCTACTACCTGACCTACTCCGACGGCGACGTGGAGGAGCTCGATCCGGCTGGGCTGAAGCAGAAGCCGCATCCCTTCCGGACCGCGCAGGAGGCCGAGCTCGCCTACGAGAACGGCATCGTCCAGCTGCACGACTACGCGGAGTACCGCCGGCCGGGTCACGAGCACTTCCTGACCACGGTCGGGCGGATCATTTTCAACGACCGCGTTGAGCGGGCGATCGCGAGCGCCCTCGAGGAGGAGTACGACCCCGAGAAGTACCAGTTCGTGAACCGTTCGCTCAAGAAGCGTGACGTGAACGAGATCGTCAGCGATCTGGTCGAGACCTACGGCGCCCCGGCCGTCTCGCTGGTGCTCGACTCCTTCAAGGAGCTCGGCTTCCACTTCGCCACCGAGGCGGGGATCACGATCTCGAAGAACGACGTGGTCGCTCCTCCGGACAAGGAGGACATCCTCGAGCGCTACGAGTCGGAGACCGAGGAGATCGTCAACCAGTACGACGAGGGCTACATCACGGCCGAGGAGCGCAAGGAGGCCGTGACCTCCCGCTGGGATGCCGCGACCGAGGAGGTCGGGCAGGCCATGGAGCGGAACCTCGACGAGCTGAACCCGATCTTCATGATGGCCAACTCCGGGGCCCGTGGCTCGTTCAAGCAGATTCGCCAGCTGGCCGGCATGCGAGGCCTGATGGCCAATCCGAAGGGCGAGATCATCGAGCGGCCGATCAAGGCCAACTTCATGGAGGGTCTCTCGGTCCTCGAGTACTTCATCTCGACCCACGGCGCCCGGAAGGGCCTCGCGGACACCGCGCTGCGGACCGCGGACTCGGGCTACCTGACGCGCCGCCTGGTCGACGTCGCCCAGGACGTGATCGTCCGGGAGGACGACTGCAAGACGAAGGACCTGATCGAGATGCCCGTCTTCCGGGACGGCGGCGAGCCGAACCCGAACCTGCTCGGTCGCGTGGTGGCCAAGAAGACCACCACCAAGCGCGGACGCGAGCTGCTGAAGCGCGGCGATCTGATCGACCACGCCGAGCTGAACGAGCTGGCGGAGGCCTTTGAGGCCTCCGACCCGGACGCGCTCGTGCCGGTTCGGTCAGTGCTCAAGTGCGAGGCCGAGTCGGGCGTGTGCCGCCAGTGCTACGGGGTCATGCCGGCGACCGGCGGCCTGGTCGAGATCGGCGACGCGGTCGGCATCATCGCCGCGCAGTCGATCGGCGAGCCGGGCACGCAGCTCACCATGCGGACGTTCCACACCGGCGGTGTCGCCGGCCTGGACATCACGCAGGGTCTGCCGCGAGTCGTCGAGCTGTTCGAGGCGCGCAAGCCGAAGGGCCTGGCGAAGATCGCCGAGGTCGCCGGCAAGGTCAGCGACCTCGAGGAGACCGACAAGGCCGTCAAGCTGACGATCACCGACGACAAGGGTGAGGAGCACGCCTACTCCTTCCCGCCGCGCACCAACGTGCTGGTGGAGAAGGGCAAGCGCGTCGAGCGGGGCGACCAGCTCAACGAGGGCTCGCTCTACCCGGCCGAGATCCTCGAGATCAAGGGCCGGACCGAGACCGAGGTCTACATCGTCGCCGAGGTCCAGCGGGTCTACCGCTCGCAGGGCGTCGACATCAACGACAAGCACATCGAGCTGATCGTGCGCCAGATGCTCAAGAAGGTGCGGGTGGAGTCCAAGGGCTCGACCGAGCTTCTGCCCGGGCAGCTGGAGGACCGCCTGGTCTTCAACGCGATCAACGAGAAGGTCAAGGGCAAGAAGACGAAGACGCCGGCGCGTGCCGAGGAGGTCATCCTCGGGATCACCAAGGCGTCGCTCGCCACCGAGTCCTTCCTGTCGGCCGCCTCCTTCCAGGAGACGACCAAGGTGCTCACCGACGCCGCCCTGGAGGGCAAGCGCGACCGCCTCATGGGTCTGAAGGAGAACGTGATCATCGGGAAGCTGATCCCGGCGGCCACGGGGCTGAAGCACTACCGCTCGCTGCAGATCGAGCCGGTGGAGCCCGCCCAGCCTCCGGTCGAGGAGTTCTCCGAGGAGGAGCTCGCCAAGGAGCTCGACCTGGCCGGCGACGGCGAGGGCGCCTCGATGGAGGGCTTCGGTCCGTCCTTCGCGGAGGAGCTCGAGGAGCTCGCGTCGGAGATCGAGCAGCCCGGCGCCGGCCAGGCGGCTGGGTCCGGGGAATCCGAGCAGTCAGAGTCCGACTAGGCCAGGGCTGATACTGCGCTCCGATGGTCGTCGGGGCGGCGTCCGAGGGTTCCGCTTCATTCACAGACAGCGTGCGCGCCAGCCTGCGCGCGGCGCGCGCGCGGCCCTCGTACGGGCTATACCTGCTCGCCCTTGCGGCACTCGGCTTCAAGTGGCTCTCGCCGATCTCCTCGATTCAGGAGCACGGCGGTTGGAGCGATGTCCTGCTCGCCGCAGCCGCTGTCGCGTGGGTGATCGAGCGGGCCCTGGCCCGTACCTTTCCGCGGCTTAGAGGCTTTCACCTGCTGCTGCTCGCCTTCGTCGGGCTGACGCTGATCTCCGCGCTCTTCGCGGAGGCCCACGGGACCGCCGCACGCAACCTGTTGCTCATCGTCGAGCTGGCCGTCCTCGCCTTCCTCAGCTCGGAGTTCGCTTCCGATCGCAACGGCCTGAACGGGATCGTCTTCGTCGTCACCGCGGTGGCGCTGCTCACCGCCGCTCTGGCGCTCGTCGCTCTGGCGCTCTTCTACTTCGACGTTCACACCTCGTTGACGAGCGGATACGGAGACCTCACGCCGTCTGATCGCTATGCGCGGATTGCCGCCGGGTTCGAGTCCGCTCCGCTGCTCGGCAGCTTCTGCATATTCGGCTCGGCGATCGTTGCCCAGGAAGAGGCTCCGCTGCCGCGACCGCTTCGCCGCGCCACCCAGATCGTCCTGACCCTGCTCGTCCTGTCCACGCTCTCACGGGCGGCGATCGGGTTCTTCGTCGCCTTTGCAGTGCGAAATGTGACCCGTCAGCCGGGCTCCGTCGTCGCGAGGCGCCTTGCGATCGGAGCAGTGGCGGGCGCGGTCCTCCTGATGGCCCTTCTGACCGTCGGGAGGCTCCACATCGATCCAAGCCAGCCGTCGAGCGCCAGCTATGAGCTTCAGGATTCAAACCCTCGCCGTCACTCGCTGGACTCCGGCTTCGAGACCCTCGCCGACCATCCTGTGGTGGGAAAGGGCCCGGGGTCGCTTGTCGCGGATAACCAAGGCTCGCCCTTCCGGGCTCATTTCACCCCTCTGAACGTCGCCGCGACCACCGGCGTCCCGGCGCTGCTGGTGCTGACGTCCATGGTGATCCTGCTCTGGCGCGAGCGGCGGCATCCCACTCCGGTCGCGACGTGGAGCGGCCTGCTCGGCCTCGGGATCGACGGGCTGGGCCAGGACATCGAGCACTTCAGGCACGTTTGGGTCCTGCTCGGCGTGGCGGATGCCCAGCGGCGCCCGGACCCCGCCAGTCAGGGCTCGGTTGAGCCGGGAGTAAGCTCAGGGCGTGGCCACGAGGGCGCGCCCCGGGCTTGACAAGACGCAGGTCAAGGATTCGGCGCTCTCGCTGATCGGCGAGACGCCGGTCGTTCGCCTATCTCGCCTCGAGCCCGAGCTCCGGACCCCGCTGGTCGCAAAGGTCGAGTTCCTCAATCCCGGCGGGTCGGTCAAGGACCGGCCGGCGGTGACCATGATCGACGCGGCAGAGCGCGACGGAGTGCTGAAGCCGGGCGGAACGCTGGTGGAGCCCACCTCTGGCAACACCGGCCTTGGCCTGGCGATGGTCGCGGTGCTGCGCGGCTACCGGGTGATCGCGGTGATGCCGGACAAGATGAGCCAGGAGAAGATCGACACTCTGCGCGCCTTCGGCGCGGAGGTGGTGGTATGCCCGACCGATGTCCCACCGGACTCTCCACGCTCGTATTACCGGGTCGCCGACCGGCTGGCCGAGGAGATCGATGGAGCCTTCCAGCCGAATCAGTACTTCAACGCTGCAAACCCGGAGGCTCACTACCGCTCCACCGGGCCCGAGATCTGGCGGCAAACGTCCGGCCTGATCACGCACTTCGTCGCTGGGGTCGGGACAGGGGGCACGATCAGCGGCGCCGGCCGCTACCTCAAGGAGCAGAACCCCCGGATCGAGGTCGTCGGCGCCGACCCCGAGGGATCGCTCTACTCCGGCGGCCCCGTGCACCCCTACCGGGTGGAGGGCATCGGCGAGGACTTCTGGCCCGACACCCTGCACAAGGACGTGATCGACCACTACATCCGGGTCAGCGACCGCGACTCGTTCACCGCCGCGCGCCGCCTGGTGGCTCGGGAGGGCCTGTTCGCCGGCGGTTCGTCCGGCACCGCGCTTTGCGCCGCCTTGCAGGTAGCCCGCGAGCTTGACGATCCTCAGGCGCTGGTGGTGACCCTGCTTCCCGACGGCGGTCGCCCCTATCTGTCGAAAGTGTTCAACGACCACTGGATGCGCGAGCATGGCTACCTGGCCGGGGGCGGGCTTACGGCGGGCGATCTGATCGAGGCGAAGGGCCCGAAGGAGCTGCTGACCGTCTCCAGCCACGACCAGGTCGGACGGGTGCTGTCGCTGATGCAGGAGCACGGCGTCTCCCAGATCCCGGTCGTCTCGGCCGAGGACGAGAGCGTCTTCGTGGGGGCGGTCAGTGAGAGGGGGCTCCTGTGGGCGTCGGCCGAGCACCCCGGAATTCGCGGTCAGGAGGTGACCGAGGTACTGGAGCCGCCGTTGCCCGAGCTCGCGCCGGAGGACCCGGCCGAGGACGCGATCCGGCTGCTGGAGGAGGGACGCCAGGCCGTGGTCGTGGTTCGGGAGGGGCGGGCGCTCGGGATTCTCACCCCGGTCGACGTGATCGAGGCTCTCAACAGGTGACCAGCCGAGGCTCGCGGGTGAGCGAACGCCGGCTCGACACCCGCGTGGTCCACGCCGGGCTCGATCCCGATCCCAGCTACGGATCGGTGATCCCTCCGATCCATCAGACCTCGACCTTCCGCCAGCCGGCGCCTGGCGAGTTCACCGAGGACTACGACTACGCGCGGTCGGCGAACCCCACGCGGGCGGCGCTGGAACGTGCGCTCGGCGAGCTTGAGGGCGGGCATGCGTCCGCCTTTGGAAGCGGTATGGCCGCGACCCACGCGGTGATCAGCGCGGTCTGCTCAGCGGGTGACCACCTGATCCTGCCGACCGACCTCTACGGTGGTACCTACCGGCTGGTCGACAAGGTCTTGACCGAATTCGGTCTCTCCTACGACCTGATCGACCAGGGCGACCCGGATGCCGTCCGCGCCGCGATGCGCGAGCGTACGCGCCTGGTCTGGGTCGAGACACCGACCAACCCGCTGCTCAACCTGGTCGACATAAGCGCGATGGTCGAGGTGGCGGGCGAGGCCGCGGTGGTGGTCGACAACACCTTCGCCACGCCGATCGTGCAGCGTCCGCTCGAGCTCGGGGCGACCGCGGTGATCCACTCCACCACCAAGTACCTCGGAGGCCACTCCGATGTCGTCGGCGGCGCGGCGATCACCACCGACCGGGAGCTGCATGAACGGATCCGGTTCATCCAGAACGCGGTCGGTGCGGTGCCCGGACCGCTCGACTGCTTCCTGGTCCACCGCGGCCTCCGCACCCTGGCGCTGCGGGTCGCCCGGCACACCGAGAATGGGCGGGCGGTAAGCGAGTTCCTGCGTTCAGCTCCTGGCGTGGAGGGGGTCCGCTGGCCCGGTTTCGGGGGGATGGTCTCCTTCCGCCATCCCGATGCGGCCGCGCTCTCGGCCCGGACCGAGCTGTTCACGCTGGCCGAGTCGCTCGGTGGCGTGGAGTCGCTGATCGAGGTGCCGCAGGCGATGACCCACCAGTCGGTCGAGGACTCCGCTGCCGCAGTCCCACCCGACCTGGTGCGCCTCTCCTGCGGGATCGAGGCCGTCGAGGACCTCGTCGCCGACCTCGAGCAGGCGTTGGAAGGCTAAGCGCTACTGGCTCTGCACCAAGCCGACGGTGTGGCCCTCGGGGTCGTTGAAGAGGCCGATCGTGAGGCCCTCCATCGGGGTGTCGGGGCCCATCATCTTGGTGCCGCCCAGCTCCTCGGCTTTGTCCAGGGCGGCTCCCACGTCAGGGACCTCGATGTAGAACGTCACGTGTCCGTCGTAGCCCTCTGGGCCACCACCGACACCGCCGCCGATCCCGACCCCGTCTGCATTGGTGTTGCCCTCGCGGGGCAGGACGTAGTACTCCGTCGGACCTGCGGGGGCGTCATCGAAGTTCCACCCGGCGAGATCGCTGTAGAAGCTGCGGAGCTTCTTCGCGTCCTTGCCGACGACTTCGAAGTGGACAACTGGCTGTCCCATGCGGTTCCCTCCTGTGAGTTGTGACTCGGTGTACTAGCTGCCGACCGGCACGCGCTCGCGTCGCTCGTGCGCGGCCATGCCGGGGGCGAGGCGCGGCTCGATGGCCGGGGTGCGCCTGCGCCCGCCCGGCGGGCAGTCCGGCTGAGCCTGGGCGGCACCGCCGTGCGGGCCGCGGCGCGGGCCACGCGGCTTCGTCGGATCGCGACGGAAGCGGCGGAAGCTGTGATCGTCGGCGTCGCCGGGGAGGTCCTCGAGCTGGGGCTCGTCCTTGACGGCCCACCAGATCAGCCACATGCCGTACAGGACCGGGATCTTCAGGATCACGGCCAAAAAGATGATCGGCACCACCTCTCCCATCCCGGCGAGTCTACTCCCGGAAGCCATCCCTGACCCAGGCCTCGAGCGTCTCGACGTGGCCGTCGATCAGCCCAACGTCGGACTCGGTGGGGATCAGCAGCGTGGGCGCCGAGCGCCGCTCGGCCCACTCGTAACAGCTCGCGTCCAGGCTGTCGTCGATCCAGGCGAGGGGGCGCGAGCCGGCGTACTCGTCCAGGGCGTCGAGCTTCCAGTGGGCCGTCCCAAACCGCGCCCGGCCGTCGAAGGTGAGGTAGGGCAGCTCGGGCACGCCGAGGATATTCGGCAGATGGTCGTTCGCCCGGTCCTCCCAGCCGCTGGCCCAGACCAGCTCGTAGTCGCGAGCGAGCTGGTTGAGCCGGGGCCCGGTCTCGAGGGCGATGCAGTGCAGCATCCCGTCGATCAGGTGGAACTCGCCGGGGGCCTGCCGGATATCGGCCCTGCCGGGCTGCATCGACTCGTCGAAACCGAACAGGCTGATCACGCCGTCGATGTCGATCGCGAGCACCGGTCCCTCGGCCTCACTCTGGCTCTTGCTCCTGCGAAACAGCGGCATCGTCTTGAGATTAGGCGCCCGCTACCATGCACCGCCGTGCCGAACACCAATCAGCT
The DNA here is from genome assembly GCA_046731495.1 of Actinomycetota bacterium. GTDB lineage: Bacteria > Actinomycetota > Thermoleophilia > Solirubrobacterales > 70-9 > DASUPK01. Next base: position 7,516 of record JBKPLC010000123.1, read on the forward strand.
CGTCCGCAAGGGGCGAACCCACAAGAAGAAGAAGATGTCGACGCCGGGCCTGAAGTCGGGCCAGGGTCGCAAGAAGCGCGTCGCCGCCCCGCAGCGCCGCGGCGTCTGCACGCGCGTGGCGACCGTGACGCCGAAGAAGCCGAACTCGGCCCTTCGCAAGATCGCCAGGGTCCGCCTCACCAACGGACTCGAGGTGACGAGCTACATCCCGGGTGAGGGGCACAACCTTCAAGAGCACTCCGTGGTGCTCGTGCGGGGCGGCCGGGTCAAGGACCTGCCGGGCGTCCGCTACAAGGTGGTCCGCGGCGCGCTCGACGCCGCGGGGGTCTCCGACCGCAAGCAGGGGCGTTCGCTCTACGGGGTGAAGGCCACCTAGATGCCGCGCCGCAACCAGGCCACGATCCGCGTGCTCGACCCCGACTCCGTGTACCGGAGCCGGCTCGTCCAGCAGCTGATCAACAAGGTGATGGTCGACGGCAAGAAGTCGGTCGCCGAGCAGATCACCTATGACGCGCTGGCGCTGGTCGGCGAGCGGACCGGAAACAACCCGGTCGAGGAGCTCGAGAACTCGATCAAGCAGCTCACGCCGGTCCTCGAGGTTCGCTCACGCCGCGTCGGCGGCGCCACCTACCAGGTGCCGGTCGAGGTGCCGGCGCGCCGGGCGCGGACCCTCGCGGTCCGCTGGCTGGTTGAGTTCGCGCGGGCCCGGGGCGAGAAGTCGATGGCCGAGCGGCTCGCCAACGAGATCCTCGACGCCTCGAAGCAGCAGGGCAACGCTTGGAAGCGGAAGGACGACATCTACCGCATGGCGCAAGCGAACAA
>JBKPLC010000124.1:0-7826 GCA_046731495.1 Actinomycetota bacterium
GACGTCCCGGCCGAGGAACATCGCCGTCGGCTCGCCGATCGTCTTGATGCCCAGGTCGACCGCCGCCTTCGCCTCGCGCACCGCGATCTCGTAGACCTCGTCCGGCCCGACCTCGTGGGGAGGCTCCTCCTTCGCGGCGCCGGCCTGCGGCCACTGGTTGTGAACGGCCTCGTCGCTGTTGCGCAGGTGCTCGTGGATCAATGTGGTGCCGAGCTCGGCCGCATCCAGCGGCCCGGTCACGGTCTGGACCTGCGCCATGGGCGGCGAAGCCTATTTGACCGCCGACGCTGGGATACTGCACCCGCAAACGGGGGGTACTAACAGGAGATGCATATGAACGGGAGTAGGCGGAACGAGTGGCTCGTGCCCCTGGGCACGGGCATCGGCTTTGCGGTGCTGCTGATCATCAGCTTCGTCGTCACCGGGGAGCCAAAGAGCGCAGATGATGGGCCTGCGGAGGTCGCCCAGTGGTACAGCGACAACAAGGACGCCGCGGAGATCGGCTCGTTCATCGGCGTGGTGGGCGCGTCCCTGCTGATCTTCTTCGGGGCCTACCTGCGCAAGATTCTCGAGCCAGGCGCCGGATTGATGCTTTCGATCCTGCCTCTGATCGCGCTGGCGATCGTCGCGGTCGGTGGCGCGATCGACGGCATGCTCATGTTCGCGGCCGCGGAAGCGGTCGGTGACGTCCCCGCACCCGAGATCCAGACCATCCAGGCGATCTGGGACAACGATTTCCTGCCGCTCGTCCTCGGCGTGCTCGTGTTCAACTGGTCCGTGGGGCTTGCGGTCCTGCGGAGCGGAGCCCTGCCGAAGTGGCTCGGCTGGTGGGGCATCGTCTTCGGCGTCGTGACGCTCGCCGGGCCGATTGGCTTCGTCGGCGCGCTGGGCGCCGCCCTCTGGATCGTCATCGCGAGCATCATGCTGTCGATGCGCGCGCGGCGTCCCGCGGAGGTGCAGCCCGCCCCCGCTTCCTGATCCTTCGAGACCGCGCGCGGCCTCGGTCGCGCGCGGTCCTCGTCAGCTCTCGCATTACCCTTCCTGGCAGTCGCTGGAGAGGTGTCCGAGTGGCTTAAGGAGCTCGCTTGGAAAGCGAGTGGGCGGGTTAACCGCCTCGTGGGTTCGAATCCCACCCTCTCCGCTCAATGAGCTGGAACGTCTACCTGGCGGGTGAAATCCACTCGGACTGGCGCGAGCGCATCGCCGAAGGCGCGAAGGAGGCCGGCCTCGACGTCACGTTCAGCTCGCCGGTCACCGACCACGGCGCCTCGGACGACGTCGGCGTGGCGATCCTGGGAGACGAGTCGAACGGTTTCTGGAAGGACCACAAGGGAGCGGGGGTCAACGCGATCCGCACCCAGACTCTGATCCGACAGGCCGATGTGGTGGTCGTCCGCTTCGGCGAGAAGTACAAGCAGTGGAACGCCGCCTTCGACGCGGGTTACGCCGCCGCCCTTGGCAAGCCGATCGTGACGCTCCACCCGGAGGAGCACAACCACGCGCTCAAGGAGATCGACCGCGCCGCGATGGCCACCGCGGAGACCCCGGAGCAGGTCGTGGACGTGCTGCGCTACGTGCTCGACGGCAAGCTCCCCGCAGGCGCCTGACGGGCGCCGGTCAGCGCTCGCCCGACCGCCAGCGCTCCGCGATCTCGCGCGGGTCGGCGCGCAGCTCGACGAAGCCGCACTCCGTACAGGGGACCGCCCCGGGTTGAGAGCCGCCAACCGGCGGCCCCCGGCGTTGCGTTCCTCCGTGGACACTCTGTGACTGCGCCCGCCAAAAACGCCGTGATCCGGCGCGAGATACTGCGTGGGCGATGTCGGAGGAGAGCGTGGAGATCGTCCGACGGCCGCTCCGAGCCGGGGAAACGTCGAGTCGAACACTCGATCAGCGGCTCCTGCTCCGCTTTCCTCGGTTGACCGCTGCGTACGTGCGCCTCATCGGAAGGCTGTCGGCCAGTGCGCGTTTGCGCCAAGCGGCCATCGGGCGAGGCGTGCGTCTTGGGGTCGAGGCTTACAACCGCCGCGATCTGGAGGCGGCCGTCGTCGGCTGGGAGCCCGGATTCGAGTACCACCCAGGCCGCGAGTGGGTGGAGGACGGGCTGGTGGAATCCTGCTATCGCGGCTTGGAGGGCTACCGCAGCTACGCCGAGGTCGCCGATGGGATCGCGGGCGGAAAGCATCGTCTGAGGCGCGTGGAACTCATCGATCTGGGCGAACGGCTGCTGATCCTCGCGGACGCCCCGACAGATGATCAGGCTGACGACGCCCCTACCTCCGATCCGTTCGCGACGCTTGCAGAATTGAAGGACGGCCGCGTCATCCGCGTGCAGGAGTACTTCGATCACGCTGAGGCGCTCGAAGCCGCCGGGCTGTCGGAGTAGCTAGTCCGGTTCGCAGCTCGAATTGCTGACCCGAAGGACGGGATGTAGCTCGATCCCGTTCGGAGCAACCCCCGTCTGGCCGTGGATGATTCGAAGAACCCGACGCTCGGTCACGTTGTCGGGGAGCCTCCGGCGGCTTGGTCGGTGGAAGGCACCTGGTCGGTCGCGTGAGACGCGACATATTTCAACAAAGCGCCCTTCAAGAAGGAGTCGGCTTTCTTCGTTAGGGGGCCGGCCTTCTTCGCCGCCAGCACCCCAAGCCCGATACCAAAGATCACGCCCCGTATTCCAGAAAGCGCCCCGTTCATCGCTTGGGAGAGGATTCGTCAGCCGGTTCGGTGGCCTCGCACCAGGCCGTTCCGAACGCGCTCCCGATCACGTCGCTGACATTGTCCGCGGTGCTCTTGCCCAACTTTCATCCTTGAGTGGGGGTCAATCCGGTACCCGCCGCCGCTGATGCGGAAACTCTTAGACAGGCCGACGCGGCACCGGCGCCGGGGAGTTGGAGGACATAGCGCAACTAAGTCGAAGCGGGGGGAACCGTCAACCACGGTGCACGGCGCAACCACGGATAAGGAGATCACGATGGACGAGGCAGCTAAGGATCGCGTAACCGCGCTCATCCACGATCAGCTAGACCGCCTTGAGCGCGGTGATCCCGAACTGTGGCGGGAGGGCACGCCGGAGGAGAAGGTGGCCGCGGAGCTTGATGAGCTGAGCCTGGAGGAAAAACGCTTCGCGTCCGTCCTCGTTGACCGGCTGATCGCCCACGAGGGCGAGCAAGGAACAGACGTCGGGCTGCGACGGATCGAAGCCGACGCCGCGTAGCGAATCCCCCTGAAGTGCAGCGGTCAGCCAGCCACTGCTGCAGGTACGCGCTCTGCCGCGATGTCGTCCGACTCTGGCAGGAGATGCGCGTAGGTCGAGAGGACGGTCTTCGGGTGGCCCCCGGGGCTACGCCGGTCCTATCACGCGCTTGGCGCAGCCTCCACCAGTGAAACCAGCGCTTTGCTTGCAGCCAATGGCGCGGGGCTAGCTTCAAGCTCTGCGAGGAATCCGGCCACGTCCGCGAGCTGGCGTAGCGGCATAGAGCGCTCGGTCGATGAGCGGGCCAACAGCCGCCGGGCTGCCGGCAGGTAGGACTCGGGCTCGCGCTCCAAGAGCAACACCGTGATTTCGGCGGCGAGGGGAGAGGGACGCTCGGCAGCTCCCCGGCCAGGCTCCTCACCGCCATCACGTCGCGCTTTGCGAGCGCTCGCTGGAGCTGGCCGGTGATTGAGCCTTTCGAAGTCAACTAAGCCGTCCCGATCGCCTAAAAGCCCGAGCGGCGGCAGCCAACCTCCGCAGAGAAGCCGCCTTACTCCGGCAGCCCGGCGGCTTCGAGGGCCTCTGCCCTATCGGTCAGCTCAACGCGAGCGACCTTCCCGTCCCGAAACGTAAGGACAATCGCAGTCTCCGCACCGACCGCGGCGCCGCTCGCACGGCCCCGACCGCGAACGTAAGTCAAAGCTATGACCTGCTCGCCCGCTTCCACGACTCGGTCGACCCCTGACTCGACCTGCTCAAACGAGTCGGTGAAAGTGTCCCAGGCATCAAGGGCCTCGGCGCCGATCCTGTACGCGCCCGGGTCCGGAAACCAAGACGCGCTGAAGACAATCTCGCAGCTGTCGTCGTAGAACTCTCTGCCGGCGCCCTGATCGCCTCGTTTCCAAAGTTCCAACAGCTGTCTTGCGATCTCCACGTTCTCCTGCGACATCGCCCATTCAGTATCTCGCTCGGAGGTCGCACGTTCTAGGCGGAAATCTCAGGGGGCCGGTTGTCTTTGAGGCGCCCCTTCGCTATCCAGGCGACCGCCGCTTGTCGACCATCGCCAGGCAGCCTGCACTTAGCCGCGTCGGCCGCCGCCCCTCGACACCGAGTCCAACAGCCGAGACGAAAGCGTCGAGACCCTCTTGGCCACCCCGCGCGCCAGTCGCTCGGCGTTCTGAATTAGCCGGCGGAGGGTCTCCGTCTGGTCGTCGCGGTCATCGTCGTAATCGGGTGGTGGTGGAGACGGCGGTTCGGGTGTCATCGCGTACTTACGGGCGGGGCCTCGTAGAGAACGACAACGTCGCTGGACTTGGCGTCGACGGGAACCGTGAACTCGAGCCGCCTCGCGCTCGTGACGACGAGGTCATCGACAGGGGCGCCGCCGACGTGCAGGCTGCGGACACCGGAGACATGACGCCCGAGCAGCGCCGCACGCACACTGGTACGCACTCGACGCCGCTAGCCTTGGCCACCGAGATTCCCCAGCAAATGGGGACCCGGAGGGGTGCCGGAGTGGTTGAACGGGGCGGTCTCGAAAACCGTTAGGGGCCTTTGGGTCCCTCGTGGGTTCGAATCCCACCCCCTCCGCTGGATCAAAGCCGCCCGCAAGTGGGCGGCTTTTTGGCCGGGACTCGAGTCGAGCGGTAAACGTCCGAAATGTTCAAGCCCGTGGCGCCCTGCGCCCGTAGCGTGCTTCACATGAACGTGCAATTCATCTCCAGCTTCGCCGTGATCACACAGGACGTCGAAGCGAGCCGCAAGCTCTATGTGGACGCGCTCGGTCTCCCGCTGAGCGCGTCCGAGGGCGACGAGTACCTGCACAGCGAGGAGATCGACGGAGCGAGGCACTTCGGCGTCTGGCCGCTCTGGCAGGCGGCCGAAGCCTGCTTCGGCACCCGCGAGTGGCCGACCGACCGCACGCGCCCGCAGGCGAGCGTCGAGTTCGACGTCGAGAGCACCGAAGCCGTCGCGGCCGCCGCGGACGAGCTCGAGCGGGACGGCTTCGAGCTCCTCCACCCAGCCCGCCGGGAGCCGTGGGGTCAGACCGTCGCCAGGGTGATCTCGAGCGAGGGTCTGATCGTCGGCGTCTCGTACGTGCCCTCGATGCACTAGGGCGCGTTCGGTCCCTCGTGGGTGTGAATCCCGCCGCTTTCGCTGATCCCCAGGCATTGACTATTCCTCGCGGCCGTGCGGCCGTTCCGTTGATCGTCTTCTGCCAGCGCGGGTGGGGCGGCGCGTAGCCGCACAGTGACGCGGAGCCCGCCATCGGCCCGCGGGGCCAGAGTGAGGGATCCATCGTGTGCTTCGGTGATGCTCTTGACGATCGCCAGGCCCAGGCCGACACCGGCGTGGTCGGCGCGTATGCGTCTGGCGCCCCGCTGAAAAGGCTCAGCCAGCGTGGAAACCAGCTGCGGAGTGAGCTTCTCGCCCGTGCTCTCGACGGTGAGCACCGCCGCACGCTCGGGGTGAACGCTGGTCGTGACCCACACCGTGCCCCCTTCAGGCAGGTTGTGGACGACCGCGTTGTGCACGAGGTTCGTGCTCAACTGCAGCAGGAGCGCGTGCGAGCCGACGGTGGGGGCTACCTCGCCGGAAGTCTCGATGGTGAGGCCGCGCTCTTCTGCGAGGGGGAGGAGCGTTTCGGTGGCTTCTTCGGCGATGAGGGACAGGTCGACGTGCTCTCGGACGAAGGTCCGCTGGTCGGCGCGGCTGAGCAGGAGCAATGCTTCGGTGAGGTCGATCGCTCGGGTGTTGACGGCGTGGAGGCGGGCGATGAGCTCGTCGTAGTCGCGGTTCGGATCGTTGCGGGCGACGTCGAGAAGGGTCTGCGTAACCGCCAGCGGGGTGCGCAGCTCGTGGGAGGCGTTGGCCGCGAATCTCTGCTGTTCGGCGACGTGTGCCTCGAGCCGCGCCAGGAGGCCGTCGATGGTGTCGGCGAGATCCTTCAGTTCGTCGCGGGGTCCCGAGAGCGCGAGGCGCTCGTGCAGGTTGCGCTCGGAGATCTGCCTGGTGGTCGCAGTCATCGCCCGCAGCGGGCGCAGGACCCGGCCCGCGACCAGCCAGCCGAGCGCGCCCGAGACCACCGTCATGATCGCCAGCGCGATCCCAGCCTGCAGGAGCCCTTCGTGAAGATCCTCGTTGGAACGCTGGACGAGCTCGCTGAATTTCTGTTCGGCGACGGGATCTGGATGCTTAGCCCCGCTCGGGACGATCAGGTCGACCCCGCCGTTGTGGCGGAAGAGCAGGTACATGATCACGAGCAGCACCACCCCCGAGGCGAGGAACAGGCCGCCGTAGAGCAGGGTCAGGCGCAGGCGGACGGTCCGTGCCGGCAGGTGGAGCAGCCGACGTGGGGTGAGCCTGGCGAGCGAGAGGCGTGGCACCCTCAGACCGGCGGCTCTATCCACGGTCTCCTCCTTCCCGTCCGGTGTCCGATTGCGCCTCGATGCGGTACCCGGCGCCGGGCACCGTCGCGATGATCCAGGGCTCGCCGAGGCGTTTGCGCAGCCCCGAGACCGTGATGCGCACGGCGTTGGTGAACGGGTCCGCGTTCGCATCCCACGCTCGTTCCAGGAGCTCCTCGGCGCTGACGACACCGCCTTCGGCGGCGACGAGGACCTCGAGCACCGCGAACTGCTTCCGGGTCAGCGCGACGTAGCGCCCGTCGCGGTGGACCTCGCGGCGGAACGGATCGAGCCGCAGGCCCGCGATCTCTCGCACGGGCGGCCTGTTGTGGGCGCGTCGGCGGTCGAGTGCTCTGAGGCGGAGCACGAGCTCTTGGAGCTCGAAGGGCTTGGTGAGGTAGTCGTCGGCGCCGAGCTCGAACCCGGTGGTCTTGTCGTCGAGGCGGTCGGCGGCGGTGAGCATGAGGATCGGCATGCCGCTGCCGGAGGCGACGATGCGTTTGGCGATCTCGTCGCCGGAGGGTCCGGGGACGTCTCGATCGAGGACGGCGATGTCGTAGGCGTTGACGCTCAGCAGTTCCAGAGCGGTGTCGCCGTCACCGGCGATGTCGGCCGCGATCGCTTCCAGGCGTAGGCCATCGCGGATCGCTTCCGCCATGTAGGGCTCGTCCTCAACGAGCAACACGCGCATGCCCGGATGCTAGAGCCGGCGCATATCGCCGGCATATCGAAAATCGCATACGTGCTGGCAACACCACGCTGCCTTGACTGGCGGCGTGACCTACAGCGAGCGAGCACGAACAGCAGCCCGCCGTGCCCGATCGACCGTCCTCGTCGTCCGCTCTGCCTGTACGGCATGAGCCAAACGCTGCAGCGTCACCACGGGAGGACAACCCCGTACGGCCGCCGCTGCGCGCTGCTCGTCGCGGTACTCGCCCTCCTCGCCGCCACGGCGTTCGCGGCACCCCGCCACCTGCTCAACAACGACGACGGCCGCAGCTCCCTACCCAACGACAAGGGCCGCAGCTCGCTACTCGACGACAAGGATCGCGCCTATCTGTCGACGGACGGGTGGCCGCTTCGCGGACAGGGGGCGTACGTGCTCGGCAACGGCCGGCCGGCGGTGAGCCCGCACCAGCGGCCGGTCCCGATCGCCAGCGTGGCAAAGGTGATGACCGCCTACCTGGTGCTCAAGCACTACCCGCTGCGCGCGGGCGACAGCGGCCGCC
>JBKPLC010000125.1:0-36812 GCA_046731495.1 Actinomycetota bacterium
CGGTGTACGCGTGCGGGCCGCCAGCGATGCTCGAGGCGGTTCGGCTGATGTGCGCGGAACGCCGCGTCGCCTGCGAATTGGCGATGGAGGCGCCGATGGCGTGCGGATTCGGCGCCTGCTTCGGCTGCGCGATGCCGCTCGCCGGGGGCGGCTACATGCGCCTCTGCGTCGATGGCCCGGTCGTGCGCGGCGATGAGATCGAGACCGCGCTCGTCAGGGGCTCGGGGCACTGATGGAAGCCATGAACGGCACGGCGCCGGCGTTCGAGGGGCTCGAGACCGAGCTCTGCGGCATCACGCTGCGCCATCCAGTCATCAACGGGTCCGGGACCTTCGATGCGATCGCCGCCCGTCGTGCCTTCGGCGACGAGCTGCTCGACCAGTTCCCCTTCTCGGCCTTCGTGTCCAAGACGATCACGCCGGAGCCGCGTGCGGGCAACCCGCCGCCGCGCCTCTGGGAGACGCCGTCAGGGCTGATCAACTCGATCGGGCTGCCCAACAAGGGCCTGGAGGGCTTCCTGGGGCAGGATTTGCCGCAGCTCGCCGAGCTGCCGGTGCCCCTGATCGTCTCGGTGATGGCCACCAGTCATGACGAGTTCGCCGAGCTGGTGGAAGGGGTCGCCCCACGAGCGGAGGTCGGGGCGCTCGAGCTCAACGTCTCCTGTCCGAACGTCAAGTCCGGGCTGATCGTGGGCGAGTCCCCCGACGAGGCCCGCTCCCTGCTGCAGCGGCTCCGGCCTCTGACCGACAAGCCGCTGATCGTGAAGCTCACCCCGAACATCGCGGACCCGGTCCCCGTCGCCGTCGCCGCCGAGGAGGGGGGCGCCGACGCCGTCTCCCTGATCAACACCCTGCGCGCCGCCGCGGTGGCCCCCGGATCGACTGAGCCCTGGCTCGGCGGAGGCACCGGCGGGCTCTCCGGGCCATCGGTCAAGGCGATCGCTCAGGCCCAGGTCGGCGCTGTGACCGCCGCGGTCTCCATCGCGGTGGTGGCTATGGGGGGCATCTCGAGCGGCCGGGACGCGGCCGAGCTGATCGCCGCGGGTGCAAGGATCGTTGCCGTCGGCACGGAGAGCTTCCGGGACCCCGCCGCCGGGTCTCGCATCGCCGCCGAGCTGGGCGAGGAGCTCTCACGGATCTCCGGTTAGACGGGACTTTTTTCCAGATACCCGGCAATTCCCTTTCCGTGCTCGGCGGCCGCGGATATACTGCCGCCCGCGATGCAGGCCCCGGTCCAGTCCTCCAACGCCGCCCCCGAAAGATCACTGGACCAGCGGATGGAAGCCCTGAAGAGGGCGAACGACATACGCTCCAAGCGGGCCCAGCTAAAGCGCGACCTGAAGGGCAACAAGGTCAAGATCCAGACCCTCCTGATGGACCCGCCGGAGTACGTCCAGACGGCCAAGGTCATCGACATGCTGATGGCGGTGCCCAAGTACGGGCGGGTCAAGACGAACCGGATCCTGAACCAGTGCCGGATCTCCCCGTCGAAGACGATCGGCGGGCTCTCCGAGCGCCAGCGCGCGGAACTCGTCGCACAGCTGCGCAAATAGCGGCGCTTTCCAGGGATTTTCGTAGCCGTCCCGGCGGTCATGATGCAGGCGCCGTGGCGAAGGTCCTTGTCATCACCGGTCCGTCGGGAGTCGGAAAGGGGACCCTGATCGAGCAGCTGCTCGAACGGATCCCAGAGCTGGAGCTCTCGGTCTCGGCCACCACGAGGAATCCCAGAACCGGCGAAGTCGACGGCCGCGACTACCACTTCCTCACTCCGGAGGAGTTCCGTCGGCGCCTCGAGGCCGGCGACTTCCTCGAGCACGCGAGCTACAGCGGCAACCACTACGGGACGCTGCGCGAGGAAGTCGAGCGGCGACTCTCCGAGGGCCGCTCCGTGGTCCTCGAGATCGAGGTCCAGGGGGCGCGTCAGGTGAGGGACGCGATGCCGGAGGCCGTCCTGATCTTCATCGCGCCGCCGGATGAGGCGGTTCTGCGCGAGCGCCTGGAGGGCCGCGGTACCGACTCATCCGAGGACATCGAGCAGCGCCTTCGGACCGCGGAGGTGGAGCTCGCCGCCCGCTCGGAGTTCCCGCACGTCGTGGTGAACGACGACCTGCAGAAGGCGGCCGCGGAACTGGAGGAGCTCGTCCGCGATGAGCTATCCCTACACTGACGAGCCCATGTCAATGATCCGACCCAGAGTCGACAAGCTCCTCGAGCACACCGACACCCATTACGCCGCGGTTCTGGTCGCCGCGAAGCGCGCGCGCCAGATCAACGCGTACTACCACTCTCTCTCCGAGGGCGCCTACGGCGAGTACACGCCGCCGATGGTCGAGGTTCCCAGCGGGAACTACCTCACCATCTCCCTGGAAGAGACGGCGTCGGGCAAGCTCAAGTACGAGTACAAGGCCTAGTCGCGCCGGGTCAGGCCCTGCGCTGCAAGTGCAGGACCTGACCGCTTGGGTTCCGCTGCTGTAATCAGCCCATGGCCAACATCCTGCTCGGAGTGAGCGGCGGCATCGCCGCCTACAAGTCGCTTGAGCTGGCCCGGCTCGCCACCAAGGAGGGCCACGCCGTGCGCGTGCTGATGACGCCGGCGGCAAAGCGGTTCGTCGGGCCCGCCTCCTTCGAGGGGATCGTGGGCGCCCCGGTCCTGAGCGACGAGTTCGAGCGCGATCCGCTGCGCGGTGCCTTCCCGGGCGACCCGATCCCCGAGCACGACCCGATCGGGCATCTCGAGGTCGTCGCCAATGCCGACGTCTACCTGATCGCCCCGGCCTCCGCCAACACGGTGGCGAAGCTCGCCGCCGGCATCGCCGACTCGATGGTCACCACCTCCTTCCTCGCCTGCTCGGCGCCGCGCCTGGTGGCGCCGGCGATGAACGATCGGATGTACCGGGATGCCGCGACCCAGGCGAACCTCGCGACTCTGCGGGGGCGCGGGATCACCGTGATCGACCCGGAGGAGGGGGCGCTGGCGTCGCGCGGGGAGCACGGGGTCGGCCGCCTCCCCGAGCCGCGTGCCCTGTTGGACGCGATCGAGCAGGCTGTGCCGGGACCGAGCGGCCCGTGGGACGGCCTGCGCGTGCTCGTCTCCGCCGGCGGGACGCGCGAGCCGATCGACCCCGTCCGCTTCATCGGCAACCGCTCGTCGGGGCGCATGGGACTTGCGCTCGCCGAGCGGGCCGCCCGGCGCGGCGCCGAGGTGACGCTGGTCGCCGCCAACGTCTCACTCCCCTCCCCCGCCGGAGTCAGGCGCGTCGACGTCGAGACGGCCGCCGAGCTCGCCGAGGCGCTCGGACGCGAGTTCGACTCCGCCGACGTGCTGGTGATGGCAGCAGCCCCCGCCGATTTCCGCCCGAAGGCCGCGGCCGGCGAGAAGATTCACCGCGAAGGAAGCGGTGGGCTGGAGCTCGATCTGGAGGCGACCGAGGACATCCTCGCCTCGCTCGGCGCTCGCCGCCGGGAGGGCCAGACGATCGTCGGCTTCGCCGCCGAAACGGGGGAGGGGATGGATCGGGCTCGCGAGAAGCTCGAGCGCAAGGGCGCCGACGCGATCGTGCTCAACGACGTCTCCCGCTCCGAGATCGGCTTCGAGAGCGCCGAGAACGAGGTCGTGATCGTCGAGCGCTCAGGCGAGCACCACGTGCCGCTGGACTCCAAGGAGGCGGTCGCGGACGCGATTCTCGACCGGGTGGAGGCGCTCCGATCCGGATCCGGCGCCGGCGCCGAGCGCCGCGACTGAGCCCTCCCCGCGTTGCGGGTTGCCGGTACTCCTACACTGGGTCCGTGGCCCAGGACGAGCAGGTGCGCCAACAGGAATCCCTCTATTCGTTGTATCGGCGAGGCATGGAGCTGCTCGAGGACGGCTCCTTCGAAGAGGCGACGGTGCCGCTCAAGGAGGCCGCCAGGCAGGCGCCGGAGAAGAGCTCGGTGCGTGAGGCGCTCGGCCGGGCGCTCTTCCGCAGCCGGCAGTACGCGGAGGCGGCAACTGAGTTCGAGGCGGTCGTCGAGACCCATCCGGTGAACGACTACGCCCACTTCTGCTTGGGGCGCGCCCTCACGAAGACCGGCGAGACCCGGCGGGCGCGGCATCACCTCGCACTCGCCTCCAATCTGCGTCCCGAGCGCCGCGACTACCGCATCTACAGAGAGCGGCTCGCCGCCAGTTGAGGGCCGCTGAGCGCGCAGCGCGAAGCTGATGCGGGCGTTGGTCCAGCGCGTCAGCCAGGCGGCTGTCGACGTCGAGGGGGAGCGGGTCGCGCAGATCGGGCCTGGGATGCTGGTGCTGCTCGGCGTCTCGCGTGATGACACCGAGGCCCAGGCCGACCGTCTAGCGGAGAAGGTCCGCGCGCTGCGGATCTTCGACGACGCCGACGGCAAGATGAACGAGCCGCTCGGCGACCGCGAGATCCTCTGCGTCAGTCAGTTCACGCTCTACAGCGACACGAAGAAGGGGAACCGGCCGAGCTACATCCAGGCCGCCCCGGGAGACCAGGCCGAGCCGCTATACGACCGCTTCTGCGAGCAAGTGGGCGCTAAGAAGGGCGTCTTCGGCGCCTGCATGGGGGTCGCGCTCGTCAACGACGGGCCGGTCACCGTCATGCTCGAGGTCTGAGCTTGCCATGACCGAGCACGTGATCGACACCTCGAGGGTTCACCACAAGTGGGACAACGGTCTCGAACCCGCCCTCACGATCCAGTCCGGCGACACGGTCGTGTACGAGCTCCCGATGGTGGGGCGGGGCCAGGTCGAGCGTGGGGCAGGGTTCGAGGGGGCGAGTCTCGATCCCGACACCCTCTACAACCTGATCGGGCCGCTATTCGTCGAGGGTGCGAAGCCGGGTCACACCCTCGAGGTGGAGATCCTCAGCCTTCGACCCGGGGACTGGGGCTGGTCGGCGATCCTCCCGGACGAGGGTCTGCTGCCCGAGGACTTCCCTGAGCCGTACCTGAAGACCTTCGAGCTCGCGGGTCGCTCCAGCGTGGAGCTCGCCCCCGGGGTCGAGGTTCCGCTGGAGCCCTTCCTCGGCACCATGGGTACGCACCCGGCCGAGGCGGGAGTTCACGAGGTCTTCCCACCACACAAGGGCGGTGGGAACATCGACGCCCGTCATCTGAAGCAGGGAGCGACGCTGTGGTTGCCGATCTGGTGCGAGGGGGCGCTCTTCTCCTGCGGTGATGCTCACGGATGCCAGGGAGACGGCGAAGTCTGCGTCACCGGACTCGAGTGCGACATGCACGCCATCCTTCGATTCACCCTCCGAGATGAGCCGATCGGCACCCCGCGCTTCTTCGCGCCGAGCCCGCTGACGCCGGCAACGGACACCGAGGGCCACATCGGCACCATGGGCATCGCCTCGGATCTGATGGACGGAGCCAAGATGGCGGTCAGGGAGATGATCGATCTGGTCGTCGGGCGGTGGGACCTGAGCCGCGAGGACGCCTACCTGCTGTGCAGTCTCGCCGGTGATCTCAAGATCCTCGAGATCGTCGACGCCGGGGTTTGGAACGTCGGTTTCACCCTCCCACTGAAGGTCTTCAGGTCGGATTCCTGAAGCTCTTGCGCCCGGTGAGGTGGCGTCTATACTCGCCCAGGAACCTTTTTTCGCACCGAACTGCGTGTCGAAAGGTGGGCGAGCGCCCGCCTTTTTTTGGGTCCGGAGCGGGAGAGTTTGGAGAGAACGCGAGCGAGATGGACGCAGAGCTAGAGCAGATTGAGAGAACGGTTGAAGAGCGGCTCCGTGATCAGGAGCCGGCCGTCGAGCTGCTCGCACTCGAGCGCCCGGCCTCCGAGAGGCTCCGCCTGACGATCGACCGGCCCGAGGGCGTGGATCTCGCGCTCTGCGAGCGGGTCACTGGCCTGCTTCGGGACCTGCTCGAGTCCTATTCGCTCGAAGTCTCCTCTCCCGGCCCCGAGCGGCCCCTGACCAAGCCCGAGCACTTCCGGCGGTACCTCGGCCGCCGGGTGCGCGTGCGGACGCGCGAGGAGGTCGCTGGACACAAGAGCTTCACCGGGCGCCTCACGGGCGCCGACGAGGAGAGCGTCAGCGTCGATGCCGGGGACGGGCCCGTCTCGATTCCGCTGTCCTCGGTACGTCGCTCGAACCTATTGCCCGATGGAACGGAGGTGGCTGCATGACTCAGGAGATAGTCGACGCCGTCAAGATGCTCGAGCAGGAGAAGGGGATCGCGGCTGACACCCTGATGGATGCGCTGCAGGACGCCCTCCTCTCCGCCTACAAGAAGACACCGGGCGCGGCCAAGTACGCCAAGGTCGAGCTCGACCACGGGACCGCGGACTTCCGCGTCTTCGAGCTGATGGTCCCGGACGACCTCGAGAAGCGGCTGCTCGACGAGCAGTTCGAGGAGCAGCTGCAGGCCGCCGAGGCGGCCGAGGCGGCCGGCGAGCCGATCCCGGAGATCGAGATCAACCGCCCGACGGTTGACCCCGAGACCGGTGAGCGCCGCGAGGCCATCGAGCCGGAGGTAGAGCCCGAGCGCCTCGAGCCCTACATGGACCAGATCAAGACTCAGGACGTGACCCCAGATGACTTCGGGCGGATCGCCGCTCAGACGGCCAAGCAGGTGATCCTGCAGCGGATCCGCGAGGCCGAGCGGGGCATGATGTTCGAGGAGTACAAGGACCGCGTCGGCGAGCTGGTCACCGGGATCATCCAGCAGTCCGACAACCGCTACACGCTGGTCCAGCTCCGCGAGCGGGTCGAGGCTCTGTTGCCGCGCTCCGAGCAGGTCTACAACGAGCGCTACGACCACGGCATGCGCGTGAAGGCCGTGATCACAGACGTCTCGGCCGACACCAAGGGGCCGAGCATCGTGGTCTCGCGGCGCAACCCCGAGCTGATCAAGAAGCTCTTCGAGCTCGAGGTCCCAGAGATCGCCGACAAGCTGGTCGAGATCACCGGCGTCGCCCGCGAGCCGGGGTGGCGTTCGAAGATCGCCGTGGTCTCGCACGCGGACGGCGTCGATCCGGTCGGCGCCTGCGTCGGGCCGCGGGGCTCGCGGGTGCGGATGGTCGTCTCCGAGCTGCGCGGCGAGAAGATCGACATCATCCCCTACAACGAGGAGCCCGCCCGCTTCGTCGCCAAGGCGCTCTCGCCGGCCCGCGTCCGCGAGGTGCTGGTCGATGACGAGACCAAGGAGGCGACGGTGATCGTCCCGGACGACCAGCTCTCGCTGGCGATCGGACGCGACGGCCAGAATGCCCGCCTCGCCGCTCGGCTGACCGGCTGGAAGGTGGACATCACCTCCGAGACCGAGTTCGCCCAGCAGGAGGAGGACATCGAGTACGAGGGCGAGGAGGCCGCAGACGGCCGCTGCATGGCCGTGATGACCACCGGCCGCCGCTGCCCGAACGCCGCCCTGCAGGGCTCGCAGTTCTGCGGCCTGCCACAGCACCAGGCGCTCGCCAAGTTCTCCACCAACCAGGTCGCGGTCCTCGGCTCACTGAGCGACGAGGAGGTCGCGACGATCGCCAACGGCGACACCGGCGACTCCGAGGTGAAGGGGCTGGTCGAGCGGGCCGAGGGCCAGTTCGACGAGTCCGCCGAGGCGGAGGAGCCCGAGGCTGATGAGCCCGAGGCCGAGGAGGCTGAAGTTGAGGAACCCGCCGCCGAGGCCGAGGAGGTGACGCGAGGGGGCCCCGCAGGCGAAGCCGAGGAGCCACCCGATCCAGGTGAGGAGCCCGAGCCGGAGGAAGAGACCGACGCCGATGAGGAGCCGGCGCCCGAGCCGGAGGTGGAGGAATCCGCCGAGGCCGAGGAGCCGGCAGCCGAGGAGGCGGAAGACGCCACGGCGGAGGCGCCCTCGGAGGACGGCGGCGAGCCCGAGGCCGAGGAGCAGGAGACGGTGACCGCAACCGAGGAGAAGACGGGCGAGTAGCGAGATGGCGAAGAAGCGCGTACACGAGATCGCCAAGGCACAGGGCATGACCAGCAAGGAGCTCCTTGCTGCGCTCAAGGCTGCCGGCGTCGAGGCCAAGGCCGCTCAGTCGAGCGTCGAGGAGTCCGACGCGCTTGCCGCGCTGAAGGGCTCCGGCGGCGGCTCAACAGCCACGGCTACCAAGCCGAAGGCGGCTCCCGCGAAGGGCGATGGCGGCAAGCCGAAGGCTGCCAGCACAAAGTCGTCGGCCACAAAAAATGCCGACGGATCTACCGCCCAGAAGGCGGCGGCCGAGCCGGCTGCACCGCAGGCGAAGGCGGACGCCCCAGCCAAGTCCTCCGGCGACGGCGCGAATGCCCCCGCGCGGAAGGGCCCCGCCCGGAAGCGCCGCCGCGTCGTGATCGACTCGCAGGCCGCTCGCCGCGACCACATCGCGAAGACCCAGCCGCCGCCGCGCCCGCCGCGGCGCCGCGGTGGACGCCGCCGCCGCCCGCTGCTCGAGGAGCCCACCGACAAGGAGCTGAAGCAGCCGGAGGAGCAGCCGCCGATCAAGGTCAACTCCGGCGCGACCGTGCGCGAGGTCGCCGAGACGCTCGGTCTCTCGGCCGCCGAGGTGATCAAGGCCTTGATGAAGGAGGGTGAGATGGCGACCCTCACCCAGACGCTCACCGACGAGTCCGTCGAGTCGATCGCCAAGCAGTTCGACCGCAAGATCGAGATCGTCACCGCGGCGGACGAGGAGATCGAGGAACCCGCTGCCGAGGAGGACGCCGACGAGGACCTCGTGGAGCGCCCGCCGGTCGTCACCGTGATGGGCCACGTCGACCACGGGAAGACGTCCCTGCTCGACGCCATCCGCCAGACCCAGGTCGCTGCCGGCGAGGCGGGAGGCATCACGCAGCACATCGGCGCCTACCAGGTCCAGCACGACGGCAAGACCCTCACCTTCCTGGACACGCCGGGACACGAGGCGTTCACCGCGATGCGCGCCCGCGGCGCGAAGGTCACCGACGTCGCCGTGATCGTCGTCGCGGCCGACGACGGCGTCATGCCGCAGACGGTCGAGGCGATCGACCACGCCCGGGCGGCGGGCGTCCCGATCCTGGTGGCCGTCAACAAGATCGACAAGGAGGGCGCCGACCCGAACCGCGTCCGAGGCGAGCTCGCCCAGCAGGACCTTAACCCCGAGGACTGGGGCGGCGACACCGTCTACGCCGACGTCTCCGCGAAGACCAAGGAGGGCCTCGACAACCTGCTCGAGATGATCCTCCTGGTCACTGAGCTCGAGGAGCTCGGTGCCAACCCGAACGTGTCGGCGTCCGGCACGGTCGTCGAGTCCCGGCTCGATCCAGGGCGCGGCCCCGTCACCGGTGTGCTCGTCCAGCGCGGCACATTGCGCGTCGGCGATGCGGTGGTCGCGGGGCCGGTCTGGGGCAAGATCCGGGCGATGCTCGACGACAAGGGCGAGCGGGTCGAGGAGGCCACGCCCGGCATGCCGGTCGAGGTGCTCGGCTTCGACGGCGTCACCGACGCCGGCGAGCACGTCCAGGTCGTCGAGAACGAGCGCAAGGCGCGCGCCCTCGCGCAGGAGCGCGAGACCCGCCTCAAGACCGAGCAGCTCGCCCGCCGCCAGGCGCGCAAGGTCACCCTCGAGGAGGTCTTCCAGCGCGCCAGCGAGGGCCAACTCAAGGAGCTCAACATCGTCCTCAAGGCCGACGTCTCCGGCTCGCTCGAGGCGCTCCAGGACGAGATCGCCAAGGTGCCGCAGGAGCAGGTCGCCGTCAACATCATCCACGCGCAGACCGGCGGCATCAACGAGTCCGACGTGATGCTGGCCGCCGCCTCCGACGCCGTGATCATCGGCTTCAACGTCAGGCCGCTCGCCGAGGCGCGCCGCGCCGCCGAGCAGGAGGGCGTCGACATCCGCACCTACACGGTGATCTACAAGGTGACCGAGGAGCTGCGCGCCGCGATGGAGGGCCTGCTCGAGCCGGAGGAGGTCGAGGAGGCGCTCGGTCAGGCCGAGGTCAAGCAGACCTTCAAGGCCTCGCGCGTCGGCACGATCGCCGGCTGCGAGGTGACCGACGGGAAGGTCACCCGCACAGCGGGCGTCCGACTGGTCCGGGACGGCACGATCGTCTGGAGCGGCAAGGTCGGGTCGCTGCGGCGCTTCAAGGACGATGTCCAGGAGGTGGACGCAGGCCAGGAGTGCGGCATCGTGCTCGAGGGCTTCGCCGACATCAAGGAGGGCGACGTCCTGGAGTTCTTCGAGACCAAGCAGGTCGAGAAGACCTTGGAGTAACGGGCCGGGCTGGCTAGCCTGGCTTCGTGAACCCGTTCGTCGAGCTGATCGAGATTCGCCTGCATTTCGGCGAAGTTCAGGACCTGAAGGGGAAGCGGAAGCTGGTCAAGTCCCTGAAGGACGGGATCCGGCAGCGCTTCGGGGCGTCGGTGGCGGAGGTGGACGGCCACGACACCTGGCAGCGCTCGGTCCTGCTCTGCGCCCTGGTGGGTGACGGCGAGGTCTCGGATCGCGCCGACGGACTGATCCGCTGGGTCGAGAGCCGCTGCCCGGACGGCTGCTCATTTGAGCGTGACCTGCGCAGCTTGCGTGATATCCGCGACTGAGCGGTGTCCCTGAACTAGCCGGTTTCGCGACGGTTCACTCCCGACTGTTATCGTCGCCCAGCGATGCCGACGGCCCGGATGCGTCGCGTCAACGAGGCGATTCGAGAGATTCTCGGGGATGCGATCGCGACTGAGCTCAAGGACCCGAGAATCGGATTCGTGACCGTGACCGACGTGGACACCTCACCCGACCTGCGCTCCGCGCGCGTCTACGTCAGCGTGCTCGGCTCTGCCGAGGAGCGAGAGGCCTCGCTCGCCGGTCTGCGTTCGTCCCATGGGGTCCTGCAGGGAAAGATCGCGAGCGCGATGAGGATGAAGCGAACGCCGACCTTGACCTTCGAGTACGACGAGAGCATGGAGCGCGGCGACCGGATCTCCCGTCTGCTTCGCGACGAATGAGCGAAGCGACCGAGCTGGTGACCAGCGACCTCGACGTCGTCGCGGCGGAGATCAAGGCCGGCGACAGGTTTCTGCTCACGACGCACGAGAACCCGGACGGAGACGCCCTCGGCTCGCTGCTCGCCACGCAGCGGATCCTCGAGGCTCTCGGCAAGGACTCCGTGATGTTCCTGGCCGCGAAGGAATTCCCACTGCCGGTCGAGTACCGCTTCCTCCCGCTCGAGGAGGTCTTCCACGAGTCTCCGGCCGACATCGCCGACCGCATCGTGATCTTCCTCGACTGCGGAAACATCGATCGGATGCCCGTCGATTTCCTGCACAACGGACAGAACAAGGTGATCAACGTGGATCACCATCACGACAACACCCGCTTCGGGACGGTCAACCTGGTCGACGTCGACGCCTCCTGCACCGCGGAGATCGTCTACGACCTGGCCGGACTGCTCGGAGTGGAGCTGACGCCGGAGATCGCCAACGCCCTCTACGTCGCTCTGGTCACCGACACGGGCAAGTTCATGTACGAGAACACCGACGCGCGGTCTCATCGGATGGCCGCGGGCCTGATCGAGGCCGGGGTCGAGGTGAACGACGTCTACCGCCGGCTCTACGAGCACGCGCCGATCGAGAAGCTCAGGCTGCTGGCGCACGCGCTCGACCGGATCGAGCTGCGCGACGACGGGCGGCTTGCCGCCACCTACATCTCGACCGAGGACTACGCCTCCACCGGCGCGAGCGAGGCGCTCACCGAGGGGATCATCGACCACCTGAGGACGATCGACGGCACCGTGGTCGCCGCGGTCGTCAGGGATCTCGGCGAGAAGGGGCGCTTCGCGCGCAAGGTGAGCATGCGCTCCACCGATGGCCGCGTGGACGTCTCCGCGATCGCCAGGGCCCACGGCGGCGGAGGGCATCGCCGCGCGGCCGGCTTCAGCACCGATCTCCCCTACGAGCAGGTGGTGGACTTCCTTGCCGGGGAGATCGAGACTCAGCTCTCCTAGTTGCCGGTGAACGGGGGAGAGGCGACCCCCGCGCAGGGACTGCTGGTCGACAAGCCGGCGGGCGTCACCTCGCACGACGTCGTCGCCGGGGTGCGGCGTGAACGCGGCGGGAAGGTCGGCCACGCGGGCACCCTCGATCCATTCGCAACGGGGCTCCTGATCCTGCTCCTGGGCCGCGCGACACGGCTCCAGCGCTACCTGATGGAGCTGCCGAAGACCTACGTCGCCTCCGCCCGGCTGGGCTGGCGCTCATCGACGGGCGATCCCGACGGCGAGCTGACCGAGACCGGCCGGATCCCGGAGCGCCTCGAGCTGCCGACCGGCGAGATCGAGCAGCGGGTCCCGATGACGTCGGCGGTCAAGGTAGAGGGCGAGCGGCTCTACAAGAGGGCGCACCGCGGCGAGGCGGTCGAGACGCCGATGCGTCGCGTGACCGTCCACCGCGCGGATCTCCTTGACAGCGACGCGGAGCGCGCGACCTTCGAGATCGAGTGCTCCTCGGGCACCTACATCCGGACGCTGATCGAGACGCTCGAGGACGCCTACTGCGAGTCGCTGCGCCGCACGGCGATCGGCCCGCTCCAGGTACCGGGCGGCGGCGAGCAGGAGATCACGCTAGAGGAGCTGATGAGCTTTCTGCCGGAGTGGGACCTGACCGACGATGAAGCGGAACGAGTGAGTCACGGCGTCCCTGTGAGCGGCACCGCGGAGGGCCGGGTGCGCCTCACCCACGACGGCCGACTGATAGCTATTGCGCGGGCTGAAGAGGACAAACTGCGCCCTGAAGTCGTTCTCGCATGACCATTCAAGCCACACAGCTTCCCGACGCCAAGCCGCGCGACCGCCACGTCGCGATCGGCGTCTTCGACGGGGTCCACAAGGGTCACCGGGCGGTGATCGACGACGCGGACACGGTCCTCACCTTCGACCCGCACCCGCTCAGCGTGATCAATCCGGACGCCGCGCCGAAGCTGATCATGCCCTTCGACGTCAAGCGCGACGTGATCGACGGACTCGGGGTGGACGAGCTGGTCGTGATCCCCTTCGACGAGGACTTCATGAGGATCCCGGCCGAGGAGTTCATCTCGCGCATCCTCGTCGAGGAGCTGGGCGCCAAGCAGGTGTCGGTGGGGGAGAACTTCCGCTTCGGCGCCAAGGCGAAGGGAACGCCGGAGATGCTCGCCGAGCGAGACGAATTCGAGACCCGGATCGTGCCCCTGGTGGAGGTCGACGGCGAGACCGTCTCATCAACGCGGGTACGGGCGCTGGTGGCCGCCGGCGAGGTCGACGCGGCGATGCGGTGCCTCGGTGCGCCGTTCATGGTCGAAGGGAAGGTGGTGGAGGGCGACCAGCGCGGGCGAGAGCTCGGCTTCCCGACCGCGAACCTGGTGCCAGACGACCACCTGGTGGTGCCGGGCCACGGCGTCTACGCGGCCTTCGCGAACGGGCATCCGGCGGCGGTGAACGTCGGGATCCGGCCGACCTTCGAGACCGGGAGGGGGCTGCTGATCGAGTCGTTCCTGATCGACTACGACGGCGACCTCTACGGCAAGAACCTGCGGGTCGCCTTCGTCGAGCGCCTCCGCGGCGAGCGCCGCTTCCCCAGCGTCGAGGACCTGATCGCGCAGATGCACCGCGACGTCGACGAGGCCCGGGAGATCCTCGCCAAGTACGACGGCCGCGGTACCTCCGCGTCACCTGGAGCAGGCTGATCGCTACCCTGTCGTCCGCAGTGCCGCTGACCAAGGACAGAAAGCAGGAGCTGATCGGCAAGTACGGCCGGTCGGGCGAGGACACCGGCTCGGCCGAGGTCCAGGTCGCCCTGCTGACCGAGCGCATCAACGAGCTCACCGATCACCTCCGCACGCACAGGAAGGATCACCATTCGCGCCGCGGCCTGCTCAAGATGGTCGGCAAGCGCCGCCGCCTGCTGCGTTACCTGGAGCGCAACGATCTCGATCGTTACCGCTCCCTGGTCGCGGATCTCGGCCTGCGCCGCTAGCGCGGCTTTGATTCGCGTAGCCCCCGTTAATGCAAGGGCGCGCGACAGCGCGACCCGTGAGATGTCGGAGGAGGCGGAGCGTTGACGTTGATCGAAGCTGGCACCAAGGCACCCGACTTCTCGCTGCCCGATCACGACGGCAACGAGGTCTCCCTCGCCGACTACTCCGATCGCAAGCTGGTGCTCGCCTTCTACCCACTCGACTTCAGCCCGGTCTGCTCCGATCAGCTCAGCCTCTACCAGGAGGTGCTGGGCGAGATCGAGGCGCGCGGCGCGGCGCTCGTCGGGGTCAGCGTCGACTCGACGTTCGCGCACCACGCCTTCCGCAAGCACCGCGGCCTGAGCATGACCCTGCTCTCCGACTTCAACCCCAAGGGCGAAGTCTCCCGGGCCTACGGCGCCTGGATCGACGCGGTCGACCACGGCAGCCGCTCCCTGGTGCTGATCGAGGACGGCGTGGTGAGGTGGTCCTACGCGTCGCCAACGCCGCTGGAAATTCCCGGCGCCAACCTGATCTTCGACGCGCTGTCCGCCTAGCGAAGCCGGGTCTCGTCGGCGAGGAACAGGTAGTAGAAGGCGAGCGCGCCGCTGTACGCGATCACGGCCGTGTAGACGACCAGGCTGAGCAGCTGCCGGCCCGAGACCTCGTCGAAGCGATCCACGAAGGGTCCGATCAGGACGATGTCGTAGGCCAGAAATCCGACCAGCTGCGGCGCGGCGTTGGACCACCGCGGCCGCAGATATCCGTACAGGAAGAAGACGGCGGCGCCGAGGTAGATGAGGCCGAAGATCACCGAGGTCTCCGAGCGCAGATCCCAGGGGAAGATGTCGGCGCCGAAGGCGAGCGCGGTCCCTGCTGCGATCAGGATCGCCGCGAGGGCGACGAAGGAGGCCCGGACGAGCCCCGGCATCCACCGCTGGTCACGCCACGTCAGGCTCCTCGACCAAGCGAAGGCGGCGACGCTCGAGAGGCAGGCCACGGCGAAGGCGAGCAGGTACCAGCCGAGGGCGGGCTGCCCCGAGTCGCCGGCGAGCGTCAGCAGGTAGACGAAGATCGCCCCATAGGTGAGCGAGAGCTCGAGCGCGCCGGCCCGGATTGCCGCCAGCTCGCCGGTCACGCCGATCCAGAGGGCGGGAAGCGCGATCGCCGCAAAGATCGAGGCGATGAAGGTGAACGAGAGCGGCGTGTCGGGCCATGGCCAGAGGTCGGTCGCCCAGCTCGCGGACTGGAAGAACCCCAGCGCCAGCACCAGCACTGCGATCCCGGCCAGGCACAGCCCGGCCCGGATCCCTCTCTCCCCGGTGAGGCGTCCCACCCGCGGCAAGATACCTTCGGTCCGATGAGCGAGCTGACCAGCGCCTCGGTGCCTCCGATCGGAGCCGATGACCACGTCACTGGTCAGGGCACGGAGGCGATCGTGTACGCGGACTTCGGCTGTCCCTACTGCGCCGCGGCCTGGGTGCGGATCCGCGAGCTGCCTCTCCGGCTCTGCTTCCGGCATTTCCCGATGGCCTCGAAGCATCCGAGGGCGCCGGCCCTGCACGCGGCCGCGGAGGCTGCGGGTCTACAGGGGTCGTTCTGGGAGATGTGCGACTCGATCTACGCGGACCGGGGAAGGGTTGACGATCCGCACCTCTGGGAGCGCGCCGATCGCTTCGGGCTCGATCTCGAGCGGTTCAACGCCGACCGGCGCTCGGAGGCGGTCCGAGAGCGGATCGAGCGCGACTTCGTCAGCGGCATCCGGGCAGGCGTCGGTGGCACGCCGACCGGATTCATCGGCGGTCGCCGGCTTCAGGGCGACCTGGTCGAGTCGCTGGTAGCGGCTACCTGAAGTCGCGCGCCAGCGTGTAGCCGGCGGGGACGACCTTCGGCGCCGGCTTCTTGATCGTGCCGTTGTTCGGCTGCTCCAGCACCGGCAGCCGCAGCTGGAGGTTCGAGACGGTGACCGGAAGCTGTCCGTTGGACGGGCGGTCGTAGGGCGCGTCGTTGGGGAGGAGCTCGAGCTTCGCGATGTGGCCCGGGGCGAACTTCCAGCCGTCGGGATGAAGCTGGAAGACCTGGCGGGTGGCCGTCAGCCCCGAGTTCACATCCGGCCGGTAGACGCCGCGCGCGACGAGCGTCTCGGTCCCGTCGGGCGCGACGTCGAGCAGCCGGGCTGCGACTTGGGAGGTCGGCCCGGTCGAATTGATGTCGGCGACGATGGTCGGCGACCCCATCAGCGTGTAGCCGGAGCCCGAGACAGCGGGCAGGCGATAGGTCGCGACCCCGGTCTGGTCTGATCCGGACGCGGTGGCGCATGCGCCGGCACCGGTGATCGGGTCGAAGGACTGGCCCACGGTGGGATCGCCGCCGGCCGGGAGGATCGTCTGCGCCGGGGCGGCGTCGAAGCGGACCTCGCCCGGCGCGATCTTGCCCCAGTTGGGCGCGAAGTACGGACCGGCGGAGGGAGCTCCGCAGGTCTTGGTCAGCGTCTCCACCTGTCCGGACGCGGGGGCCGATCCCACGCCCTTCAGGTAGTAGTCGAACCAGGCGTCCTCGCGGGCGTGCAGGAGATCGAGGTCGGCCGGCTTGTTCTGGCCGCGCTGGTGGCCGTAATCCAGGAAGAAGAGGTTCACGTTCGCGCTGGGGCCGAACTGGGTGCGCGTGCGGTTGTAGAAGCGGATCGCCTCGTCCGGCGGGAAGAGGTCATCGGTCCAGCCGTTCGAGATCAGCAGCGGCGCGGGCGCCTGGGAGTGGTCGATGTAGTACGAGGAGTGATGGGTGGTCACCTCGTCCGTGATGTCGGCCGCGAGGGGGTTGCCGTCGTAGGGCTCGCCGGCGTTGATCAGGCTGTACCAGGTGGTGAGGTCGGCGTCCGGGTCGGTCCCGGGCGGGGCGTAGTTGCTGGTCGCCTGCCCCGTCGCGTAGAGGCCGCTCACGAACGAGAGCTTCTCGACGCCGATCCGATTGCCGTAGGGGGCGTCCGCCACGTAGTCGAGCGTGCGGCCGTTGGGCATCAGGGAGTAGGCGAGGTCGGTCCAGGGGATCTCCGGGGCGGCGGCCGCGATCTTCATGGCCTTGCCGGCCGGGCTCGTCCAGGGAACCAGGGTGGCGTCGGGAAGCATCGTGCGGTCCTTGAGCGCCGCGAGGGCCATCGACATGCCGCCGCCGTACGAGCCGCCGGTCGCGCCGACCCTCTGCGGCTGCGTCACCCCCTCGTCCGCCAGCAGGGAGATCAGGTACTGGGCGTCCCGCACCTCGTAGCGGTCGTCCATCAGGTGGTTGTAGCCCTTGGCGCACTGCGCGCTCAGCCGATTCGGGTCCTGCGCTCCGCAGGAGTTGCCCCAGCCCCGGTCGGTCATGCTGAAGACCGCGTAGCCGTGGGTGGCCCAGCTCTGCGTGCGGCTGGTGAGCCCGATCTTCGAGCCGCCCCAGCCGTGGAAAAAGCCGATCGTCGGATAAGGGCCGTCGGCGCCGCTCGCCGGGGCCGGCGGCAGGATCACGTTCGCGTCGATCTTGGTCCCGTCGAAGGTGTGGGTGATCCCGCTGCAGAGCCGGACGTTGCCGGCGTCCGGCTGGGTCGTGCAGGGGAGATCGCCCGCGAACACACTCGAGGTCGCGGCCTGGGCCGCGGGCGCGACCGCGAGCGCGCCCAGCGCGAGCGCCGCCGCAAGCAATGTCTTCAGACGCCTCTCCATCTGCCCCGCACCCCCCATCAGGTGCGCGATGAACCTAGCGGAGCCGCTCAGACCATGCGCCGGTTGGTGAAATCAAGCGGCCGCTAACATCCCCGCGACAGAGAACGAGAGTTCTGAAGCCAAAAGCGGTCGCCAACCGGGCGGCCGGAAGGGAAGCACTACATATGAGTATGTTCGACGTAACCCGCGTCTCGGTTGAGGTAGGCGGGGAGGAGATCTCCTTCGAGACCGGAAAGCTCGCCCGACAGGCGAGCGGCGCCGTGGTCGTTCGCTCCGGCGACACCATGGTCCTCTGTACCGCGACCGCCGGCAACGAGCGTGACGTGGACTTCCTCCCGCTGACCGTCGACGTGGAGGAGAAGCACTACGCCGCGGGCAAGATCCCCGGTTCCTTCTTCCGCCGCGAGGCGAGGGCCGGTGAGAAGGCGACGCTGACCGCGCGGATGATCGACCGTCCGCTGCGGCCGCTGTTCCCGAAGGGCTGGCACCGCGAGACCCAGCTGGTCTCGCAGCCGATGTCGGTGGATCACGTCCACCCCTACGACATCCTCGCGATGAACGGGGCCTCCGCGGCGCTGGCGATCTCAGAGATCCCCGTCGCCGAGCACGTGGGCGCGGTGCGAATCGGAAAGCTTCACGGCGACTTCGTCGTCAACCCGGGGGAGGAGACCCTCGAGGAGCTCGACATGGATCTGATCGTCTCGGGCACCGAGGAGGCGATCCTGATGGTCGAGGCAGGCGCCGACGGCGTCACCGAGGCCGAGATCCTCGACGCCCTCGACATCGCGCACAGCGAGATCAAGAAGCTCTGCGGCGCGATGGAGGAGCTCCGCCAGAAGGCGGGCAAGGAGAAGATCGAGATCGAGCCGCCCACGGTCGACGAGGACACCTACAACTCGATCAAGGCCTCCCACGGCGACAAGCTCGACGAGGCCACGCAGGTCCAGGCCAAGCTCGAGCGCCAGGAGGCGATCGACGTCGTCGAGGAGGAGGTGCTCGAGCAGTACGCGCCCCCGACGGAGGACGAACTGCCGGACCGCGAGCGCCTCGCCGAGGTGAAGGCGGCGTTCGCGAAGCTCGAGAAGGACATCATCCGCAGGCGCATCGCCGTCGACAAGAAGCGTCCCGACGGCCGCGCGCAGGACGAGATCCGGTCGATCGAGACCGAGATCGACGTCGCGCCGCGCGTGCACGGCTCCGGGCTCTTCACTCGAGGTGAGACACAGATCCTCTCGAGCGTCGCGCTCGGCACCACGCGCATGGACATGAAGGTCGACAACCTCGGCCTGCAGGAGACCAAGCGGTTCTGGCACCACTACAACTTCCCGCCGTTCTCGGTCGGGGAGGCGGGTTTCATGCGCGGCCCGAAGCGCCGGGACATCGGCCACGGCGCGCTCGCGGAGCGGGCGCTCGAGGCGACGATCCCCGGCGAAGAGGAATTCCCGTACGTGATCCGGGTGGTCTCGGACACGCTGGAGTCGAACGGCTCCTCGTCGATGGGCTCGGTCTGCGCCAGCTCGATGGCGCTGCAGGCGGCGGGTGTTCCGGTGACGGCGCCGGTCGCCGGCGTGGCGATGGGCCTGATCAAGGAGGGCGACGACTACGTGGTCCTCACGGACATCGCCGGCGTTGAGGACCACCTTGGCGACATGGACTTCAAGGTCGCCGGGACCGCCGAGGGCATCACGGCCCTGCAGATGGACATCAAGATCACCGGCGTCACGCTTGAGATCCTCAAAGATGCACTGGATCAAGCCCACAGGGGTCGCCAGTTCATCCTCGGCAAGATGGCCGAGGCGATCGATGGCCCGCGCGATCAGCTCTCGCAGTTCGCGCCGCGCATCGAGTCGATCAAGATCGACCCCGACAAGATCGGCGCGCTGATCGGCAAGGGCGGCGAGACAATCAGGGCGATCTCGGAGGAGTTCGAGGCCGAGATCGACGTCGACGACGACGGCACCGTGCGCGTCTACGCGCCCACCGGCAAGCTGGTCGACGCCACGATCGAGCGGATCACGGCGATCACCAAGGACGCCGAGGTCGGCGACCGCTACACGTCCGGGAAGGTGGTGAAGACCACCAACTTCGGCGCGTTCGTCGAGCTCACCAAGGGCACCGACGGCCTGCTTCACATCTCCAACGTGAAGCCGGGTGAGCGGGTCGGCGCCGTCGAGGACGTCCTCAACCAGGGCGACGAGATCGACGTAACGGTCGTCGAGGTCGACAAGGAGCGCGGCCGGATCGGCCTGCGCCTCTCGACCGACCCCGACGTCGAGGGCAAGTCGGCCGATGAGCTCGCCAGCGTCGGCACCGGGGACCCCGGTCCGCCGCGAGGCGGCCGTCGAGATGGGGGCGGGGGGCGCAGGCGTGAGCGTGATGGTGGCGGCGGCCGCCGGCGCGAGCGCCGCGGCTAGGCCCTCTGGTGCCCAGCGAACGCGCGCAGGTCACCGAGCTCGACTCCGGAATCCGGGTCGTCACCGAGGCGGTCCCCTCGGTGCGCTCGGTTGCCCTAGGGCTCTGGGTCAGGACCGGATCCAGGGATGAGACGCCGGCTCAGGCCGGCGTCTCCCACTTCCTGGAGCACCTGCTCTTCAAGGGGACCAAGCGGTACTCGGCGATCGAGATCGCCGAGATCTTCGATGGGCTGGGGGCCTCGGTGAACGCGGCGACGGGCAAGGAGTCCACCAACCTTTACGCCCGCTTCCTCGACACGCACACCGAGGAGGCCTTCGACCTGCTGGCGGAGATGCTGCTCGGCCCGACGTACCCGGAGATCGACTCCGAGCGCGAGGTGGTGCTCGAGGAGATCGCCATGTACGAGGACGAGCCCCAGGACCGGGTCCACGACGTCCTGGACGAGGCGGTCTTCGGCGGCCATCCGCTTGGTCGCCGGGTGCTCGGCGAGGCGGAGGTGATCAGCTCGATCCCGGTCCCGGAGATCGACGCCTACCACCGCGCCCGCTACACCGCGGCCAACGTCGTGGTAGCCGCCGCCGGCAACCTCGAGCACGAGCGGATCGTCGAGCTGACCAAGCGGCACGTCGAGCCGCCGGACGCCGGCGACGCCGCTGAGCTCGAGGCGCCGCAGGTCGACGGGGCGCAGGTGGGCTTCCAGCAAAAGGACACCGAGCAGTTCCACATCGCCCTCGGCGCCCCGGGCATCGATCGCAACGACGAGCGACGCTACGCGCTCAGCATCCTCGACGCGGTCTTCGGGGGGTCGACCTCCTCGCGGCTCTTCCGCGAGGTGCGCGAGAAGCGCGGACTCGCCTACGCGGTCGGCTCCTATACGCAGCAGTACGTCGACAGTGGGTTGATCGGCCTCTACGTCGGCACCCGCGGTGACAACGTCGAGGAGGCCTGCGGGATCATCGGCCGTGAGCTGGCGTCGATCCACGCCGACGGCATCAGCGACGATGAGCTGGTCCGCGCCAAGGAGCACGTCAAGGGCCGGATGGTGCTCTCCGCGGAGTCGTCCGCAGCGCGGATGGGCCGGATCGGCAAGGCGGTGCTCTTCGACATGCCGCTCCTCACCCTGGACGAGCTGCTCGAGCGGATCGACGGCGTGACCATCGAAGACGTCGCGGAGCTTGCCCGTGAGCTCTACGTGCCCGAGTCCCTTTCGGCCGCCGCGATCGCGCCCGACGAGGATCGCTTCCGCGCAGCGCTCGCGCCGGTCTCAGAAGCCCTCGCAGCGGCCTAGTTGGCCGACCTGGAATCGAAGTACCGACCGGGACTCGAGGCTCGACTCGAGAGCAACGAGCAGCTGCGAGGGATCTGCGTCGCCTCGCAGCAGAAGAGCCTGTTCAAGGGCGGCGCTGCCGCGATCGGCGTGACCGATCGCCGGCTGCTCATCCAGTCACTTGATCGGAGGGGCGATCCGGTTGGCGAGCCGCTCGCCCTCTCGCCCGAGCAGGTTGCGTCGGCCAAGGCGGGGCCAGCCGGCGGCGAGTGGTTCACCGTCGAGGCCGCGATCCTGGACCACACCGCCGTTCGCCTTCACATCCAGACCACCGACGGCGAGAAACTGAAGCTGATGCTGATGCGAGGCGAGGGGAAGGTGCTCGGCAAACTTGGTGGCGGCGAGGCGCAGCGCCAGGGCCTCGAGGCGCTCGCCGAGTGGTTCAGCCGGCTACCACCTCGGTGAGCACGCGGGCTCTCGGCGTGCCATCGAGCCCAGGCGAGGCGTCCGGGTTCGACCAGATCCTCGCCTCGAGGAAGCCCTTGAAGGCCTGCGCCTGCTCGGGTGTGTCGAAATCGAGCTCGACGAGGATGTACTTGTCGTCGTCGAGCGGCTGGTGGACGCGCTGCGCCTTCACCCCAGCGCTGGCCCGTGCCTCCGCGAAGCGCCCGAAGGCGCCGAGCCAGGTCTCCAGGTCGGTGATCGGATGCTCGATGTGCAGGGTCGCCATGCGGTCCTCCCTCAGTCGCTCTCCAGACGCGCAGCATAAGATCGCCGGGTGACCGGGCCGATCAAAGTCGTCGTCTCCGGCGCCGCCGGGCGCATGGGGGACACCGTCTGCGGGGCGGTTGAGGGCGCTGAGGGCATGGAGCTGGTCGGCCGCGCCGATCCCCAGCTCGACACGAAGATCACCGACGTTCTCGAAGGCGCCGACGTGATGGTCGACTTCACCACGCCCGACGCCGCGCCCGCGAACGTCATCGATGCGATCGAGGCCGGTGTGCACGCTGTGGTGGGGAGCACGGGGTTCGACCTGGAGGAGCTGAAGGCGACGGTGCTCCGCGCGGACAGCGAGGCCAACTGCTTCGTGGCGCCGAACTTCGCGATCGGCGCCGTGCTGATGATGGAGGCCTCCAAGCAGATCGCGCCCCACATGCCCGAGGTGGAGATCATCGAGCTACACCACGACCAGAAGAAGGACGCCCCTTCCGGGACCGCCAAGCGCACGGCGGAGCTGATCGGCGAGGCGGGCGGGAACGTCCACGAGCCGATCCACTCGGTACGACTCCCCGGCCTCGTCGCGCACCAGGAGGTCACCTTCGGCGGCGCGGGCCAGACCCTCACCATCCGGCACGATTCAATCGACCGCTCGAGCTTCATGCCCGGCGTGCTGCTGGCCGTGCGCAAGGTTGCCGACCTGCCCGAGCGCTTCGTGGTCGGGCTGGAGAACCTGCTCTAAATAACAAGGACGGAGGAAGCGTGGGAACAGAGGATCTAGCAAGGCTGGACGCCACCGCGCAGGCGGAGTTGGTCCGCGACGGCGAGGCAACGCCCCTCGAGCTCACCGAGGCCGCGATCGAGCGGGCGGAGCGCCTCAACCCGGAGCTCAACGCGATCATCCACCCGCTCTACGAGCAGGGGGCTGCGGCGGCGTCCGGCGAGCTTCCGGACGGGCCCTTCCGCGGCGTGCCCTTCCTCTTCAAGGACCTCGGCGCCGGTCTCGCGGGCCAGCCGCTCCACATGGGCGTGCGGGCGCTGAAGGAAGCGGACTTCCGGCTCCCGGTCGACACCTTCCTCGGCCGTCGCTTCGTCGAAGCCGGCCTGGTCACGATCGGCAAGACCAACACGCCCGAGCTCGGCATCCTGCCGACGACGGAGCCCGACATCTACGGGCCGACCCACAACCCCTGGGACCTCGACCGGACCCCGGGTGGCTCGAGCGGAGGCTCGGCGGCCGCCGTCGCGGCGGGGATCGTGCCGATCGCCCACGCCAACGACGGCGGCGGGTCGATCCGGATCCCGGCCAGCTGCTGCGGCCTGGTCGGGCTGAAGCCGAGCAGGGGGCGCACCTCGCTCGGCCCCCTCGTCGGAGACACGATGAGCGGCCTCACGGCGGAACTCGTGGTCTCGCGGTCGGTGCGAGACGTCGCCGCGGCGCTCGACGCCACCCATGGGCCGGCGCCCGGAGATCCGTACGTGGCTCCGGCACCGAGCCGGCCCTACATGGAGGAGCTGCAGGCGGACCCGGGACCGCTCCGGATTGCGGTCCTCACGGATCCGGTCGCTGCTCCGCACGTCCAGGTCGCCCCGGCGGTGGTCGCCGCGACCCGGGAGGCAGCGAAGCTGCTGGAGGGTCTCGGCCACACCGTGGACGAGGCGGCCCCGGCGATCCCGGAGGAGGGCTTCGACCTCATCGAGACGTTCCTGACCCGCTGGTACGCGGGGCAGACGGAGATCCTCGATCAGTTCGGGATCCTGCTGGGGCGCGAGCTCGGCCCGGGCGACGTCGAGCCGCTGACCTGGGCGATGGCGGAGGAGGGAAGACGGCGCCACTCTGGCCAGTACCTGGCCGCCGTCAGCCAGCATCAGGCGCTCGCCCGGATGATCGGCATGTGGTTCGACGCCGGCCATGACCTGCTGCTGACGCCGACGCTCGGCGAGCTGCCGCCACCCCTGGGTAGCTTCGACGACTCCGGCCCGGAGCCACTGGAGACGATCCACCGCGGCGAGACGATGGCCGTCTTCACGGCTCTCTTCAACGCGACGGGGAGCCCGGCGATCTCGCTTCCGCTGGGCTGGAGCGAGAATGGCCTGCCGATCGGCGCGCAGCTGGTCGCTCCGCTGGGCCGAGAGGACCTGCTGATCCGCATCGCCGCTCAGCTGGAGCAGGCGCACCCCTGGGCCGACAAATTTCCTGCCACCTTCTCGGTACCCTCCGTTTGATGCCTGAGATCGGAGGCGTGATCACGGCGATGGTCACTCCGTTCGCGGAGGACCGCTCGCTCGACGAGGGCGCCGCCCGCAAGCTCGCCCGTCACCTGGTCGAGCACGGCTCGCATGGCCTGGTGCTGGCGGGCACGACGGGCGAGTCGCCGACGCTCGACGACGACGAGAAGCTGGCGCTGCTGCGCGCGGTTCGCGATGAGGTCGGCCCCGACGTGCTGGTGATCTGCGGCACCGGCTCCAACGACACGCGCCACTCCGAGCGACTGTCGGCGGCCGCTGGCGACAACGGTGCCGACGCCGTCCTGGCGGTGACGCCGTACTACAACAAGCCGAACTTCCGGGGGATCAAGTCGCACTACGAGGCGGTCGCGAAGGCTGCCGGCATCCCGGTCGTCCTCTACAACATCCCCTCGCGGGTGGTCGTCAACCTCTCGCCGGATCAGCTGGCGGAGCTGGCGCAGATCGAGAACGTCGTCGCGGTGAAGCAGGCGAACGACGACGAGCTGCAGCCGGTCGACGGCCTTCGGGTCCTTGCCGGAAACGACGGAACGTTCCTCCCGACGCTCGAGATGGGGGAGCCGGGCGGGGTACTCGTCGCCTCGCATCTGATCGGTGAGGAGATGCGAGAGATCTACGACGCGGTGCAGTCCGGCGACCTGGATCGGGCGCGCGAGATCAACGCGAAGCTCCGGCCGATCTACGAGATGGTCTCGCACGTCAACCCGATCCCGGTCAAGGCCGCGCTCGAGCTGCTCGGAATCTGCTCGTGCCGAGCGCGCCTGCCGATCGTCGAGGCGAACGAGGAGGAGCGCGACGAGATCAGGCAGGTGCTGGAGGCGCAGGGTCTGTTCACGGGGAGCGCCGCGTAGGTTTGAGCAACTCCAGCGTTCGGATCCTCCCGCTGGGCGGGCTGGGGGAGATCGGAAAGAACATGACCGCCATCGAGGTCGAGGGGCGGATCGTGATCGTCGACACCGGTCTGATGTTCCCCACCGCCGACATGCTCGGCATCGACCTCGTCCTCCCCGACTTCTCGAGCCTGCGCGAGCGGGCCGAGGACATCGAGGCGATCGTGCTCACGCACGGCCACGAGGACCACGTCGGCGCGCTGCCCTACGTACTGCGCGAAATCGGCATCCCGCCGGTGATCTACGGCGGCCTGCTGACGATCGGAATGGTCCGCTCGAAGCTCGACGAGCACAAGCTGCGCGAGGTCCCGCTGCAGGAGCTGCCGGCGGGCGAGCGGGTCCAGGCGGGCCCGTTCACGGTCGAGCTCGTCCACATGGCGCACTCGATCCCGGACGCCCGGGCCGTTGCCCTCACGTCGGAGCTCGGGACGGTGCTCGTCACGGGCGACTACAAGTTCGATCAGACCCCGGTGGACGGCATCCCCGCCGACGTCTCGCGCCTCGCGGAGCTCGGCCGTGAGGGCGTGCTCTGCCTCTGCGGGGACTCGACGAACGCCGACCGACCGGGGGTGGCGCCCTCCGAGTCAGCAGTCGGCCCGGCTCTGCTCGAGCTCTTCGCCCGCTGCCGGGGCCGGGTCATCGTCACCTGCTTCGCGTCCAACATCCACCGCGTCCAGCAGGCAATCGACGCGGCGGCGCAGCTCGACCGCCGCGTCGCGCTGGTCGGACGCTCGATGCGCAAGAACTTCAACATCGCCTCCAACCTCGGAATGGCGCAGACGCCGGATGGGCTCTTCATCTCGCCGAAGGAGATCCAGGACTTTCCGGACGAGAAGGTGGTGGTGATCTCGACCGGCAGCCAGGGCGAGCCGCTCTCGGCGCTGCGGCGGATGGCCCACCGCGATCACCCGGACGTCGAGCTCCACTCCGGCGACACGGTGATCTTCTCGGCCACGCCGATCCCGGGCAACGAGCGCTCGGTGAACGAGACGATCGACCGGATCTTCCAGATCGGCGCGCAGGTCGTGACCGCCGCCGATGCTCCCATCCACGCCTCAGGGCACGGCTGGCAGGAGGAGCTCAAGCTGATGCTCAACCTGACCAAGCCGCAGAACGTCTTTCCCTTCCACGGCGATTACAAGCGCCTGCGGCTGCACGCGGACCTCGCCGAGTCGGTCGGGATCGAGCCGGAGTGCGTCTTCAGGGGCGAGAACGGGCTCGCGCTGGAGATCGACGAGTCGGGCGCCCGGTTCGGCGAGGACTTCCACGCGAGCATGATCTTCGTCGACGGCGTCTCGGTCGGCGAGCCCGACGAGTTCGCGCTCCGCGACCGCCGCAAGCTCTCCGACGACGGCGTCTTCATCGTCGTTGCGACGATCTCCGCGGACGACGGCTCGCAGG
This sequence comes from Actinomycetota bacterium, assembly GCA_046731495.1. Taxonomy (GTDB): domain Bacteria; phylum Actinomycetota; class Thermoleophilia; order Solirubrobacterales; family 70-9; genus DASUPK01. The sequence goes on from JBKPLC010000125.1 coordinate 26,541, forward strand.
TGGCGGCTCCCGAGGTGATCTTCCGGGGAGTCCCGTTCTCCGAGGACGCCGACGGGCTTCGCGACGAGCTCCGGGAGGTCATCGAGGACACCCTGGCCGACGCCGCGGAGGAGCAGATCCGCGAGATCTCGCTGCTTCAACAGGACCTGCACGACGACGTCGCGGAGTTCGTCTACGAGAAGCTCCGCCGCCGGCCGCTGGTGCTGCCGGTGGTCGTCGAGGTCTGAGGTCCGGGATGGCCGACTCGCCGTCGGGCCGGCGGGCGCCCGCCACGGCGGACGAGGAGATCATCTACGCCGACAACGCGAGCGTCCTCTCCGAGCGCTCGGAGGCGGAGCGGCTAAAACGGATCGAGCGGGAGCTGGTGCGCGGCTTCGAGGAACTCGCGCACATCGGGCCCGCGGTCTGCGTCTTCGGCTCGGCGCGCATGCCACCGGACTCGCCGGAGTACGCCGCGGCGCGGGAGATGGGCCGCGCGCTCGGCGAGGCCGGCTTCGGCGTGATCACCGGCGGCGGCCCCGGCGTGATGGAGGCGGCCAACCGGGGCGCCCAGGACGTCGGCGCCTTCTCGGTGGGCCTCAACATCGAGCTTCCGCACGAGCAGGCGCTTAACCCCTACGTCGATCTCGGGATCGAGTTCCACTACTTCTTCACGCGCAAGCTGATGTTCGTGCGCTACTCCGATGCCTTCGTCGTCTTCCCCGGAGGCTTCGGCACCCTCGACGAGCTCTTCGAGGTTCTGACGCTGATCCAGACCGGGAAGGCGGTCGACCACCCGGTGGTCCTGGAGGGCTCCGCCTTCTGGTCGGGGCTGCTCGAGTGGATCGACTCGCATCCCCTCGCGGAGCGGATGCTGCTGCGCGAGGACGTCGCTCAGGCGGAGCTGGCCGACGGCGTCGAGGACGTGATGTTCAAGCTCTGCGGCGGGATCTGCGCGCCCGGGTAGCGCCCCCGGATCCCGTCGACGAATCCGGCCAGGCGGTCGGCCAGGGCCTGGTCTCGGATCTCGAGGACCGATTCGGCGTTCTCCTCTCCGGATCGCGAGAGGTTGAAGGAGCCGAGGAACGCGACGTCGTCGGCGACGGCGAGCTTGCAGTGCATGAAGTCGTGGATCTCCAGATCCGGCGTCCAGGGCGTCGACGGCTTGGCTGAGAACGGCAGCTTCGAGAGGACCGCCGCGAGCAGGGGAATCTTCCAGGCGGTGTGCCCGTTCTCGGCCCACTGGTGGAAGACGGTGGCGGTCTGCGGGCCGTCGACGACGCCGGCGATGTCGCGACCGCCCTTGTCGGCCAGCTCCGCGAGCGTGCCGAGGATCGGCCCGGAGGTGATCACCGGTGAGGCGATCCGGACCCGTCGTCGCGCTCCACCGATCGCGGCCGCGATCCGGTGGGAGAGCCGCTCGCCGTGGCCCGGCGTGAACCAGGCGGTGACGCGGGCCCCTCCGACGTCGACCGGCTCCGGCTCGACCCTGCCGCTCCGCCCGACGTCCTGTTTCGTCCAGAGCTCCTCGAAGTTCTCGCGGAAGCGGGAGGCGATGCCGCGGTCGTCGACGATCGCGATCACGTTCTCCTGGCGCGTCCACGAGTCGATCGTCCAGTTCGCCGATCCGGTCCAGACGGCCTGACCGTCCCGGACGGCGTACTTGTGGTGCATCAGGTCGGGGATGCCGGGAACGGGGCGGGCGTCGATGGGAAGCTCGGCGAGGATCTCGGGGCGCGTGCGGGGAGGAGGATGGATCTCCGAGGGACGACCCGAATCGACGTTGTAGAGCAGCCGCGCCGCGACGCCGCGCCGTTCCGCCTCGCCGAGCTCGTCGACCACGATCGAGCCGGTCGGGTCCGGGAGCCGGACGTCGTAGAGCGCGAGCTCGAGGGTGGATCTCGCCGGCCGGAGGAAGTCGGCGAGCCGCCGAGCGATCTCGTCGGCGGACTGGCCGCCGTCCGTCAGCGTGATGACCTCGATCGATCCCATCTGGGCACCGTTTCAAAAAGAAGCCCCCGGCGGCCGAGGGAGGGGCGGCCACCGGGGGCGATGCTTTGGCCAGCGATGCTGACCTCAGCGGTTCTCGCCGGGTGTGTGGGGTTTCGCACCGCGGCGAGGTGTCTCGTCCGGTTACGGAATCTAGGAGGCGTTCTTGAACGTTTGCTAAAGCTTTGTCGACCTCTGATCGACGTCCGCAGCCGGCTCAGCGACCGGCTTCGGAGCCGCCACCAGCGGGAGCCGGACGGAGAAGCGGGCGCCGCCGTAGGTGCTGCGGCCCGCGTCGACTGACCCGCCATGTGCCTCGGCGACCGCGCGGACGATCGCCAGGCCGAGGCCGCTGCCTCCGCCGCCTGAGGTGTCGGAGGGCCCGGGGCCGCGAACGAAGCGATCGAAGACCTGCTCCTCCATCTCGGGTGGAATACCGGGCCCGTCGTCGATGACCTCGAGCAGCGCCTGGTCGCCGTCACGGCGGGCGGTCAGCTCGACCGTCGTCTTGTCGGGCGTATGACGGATGGCGTTCTCGAGCAGGTTCCGGACGAGCCGGTGGAGCTCGTCCGGATTGCCCTCGAGTGGCAGCGGCCCATCCAGCTGGCTGTCGAGCCGCCGCTCGCCGGCGAGCGGCTGGACCTCCTCGAGGGCGCCCGAGGCGATGCTTGTCAGCTCGAGCTCTTTCCGGGCCAACTGGCGGCCCGCATCGGCGCGGGCGAGGAGCAGGAGGTCGGAGACCAGCCCGGACATCCGCTTCGTGCTGGAGAGGGCCGAGTCGACCGCATGCTGGTCGTCCTCGGTGCCCGCCTCCGCGGCCTGCAGCAGCTCGAGGTTTGCCTGGATGCTGGTCAGCGGGGTGCGCAGCTCGTGGGAGGCGTCCGCGACGAACTCCCGCTGGCGGTCGAGCGCCTGCTCGCGCTCCGAGCGCGCCTCGTCGAGCGCCTGGAGCATGCCGTCCATCGTCCGCGCCAGCTCGCCGACCTCGTCCTCGGTCTCCGGCACGGGGATTCGCTTGGAGGGGTCGCGGGTGCTTGTGATCTGGCGGGCGAGCCCGGTGAGCGCCTTGATCGGGCGCATGGCGCGGTCGGCGACGGCCAGGCCCGCGAGCAGCGCGAGCAGCGTGCCACCGACAACGCCGGCTCCGAGGAAGAGCCAGACGCGTGCGACCGTCTCCTGCACTCCCTCGTCGGGCCGCGCGTACTGGACGTAACCGGGCAGCGACCCTGTGGCGGTGATCGGCTGGGTGACGACGCTGAGCGGCCCGACCTCTCGCATCCCGCTGCTCGGCGGACCAAGGTCAGCGGTGGGGTGCGTTCCGACGAGCGCGCGACCCTGGCCGTCCAGCACCTTGATCTGGGCGTCCTCGGGGAGCGCGAACGCCCGCAGCTGAGGGCTCGAGACGACCTCGCCCACCACGGAGTCGCTTGAGATCGTCGTCTCGGCCGCGAGGGAGCGAGCGGCGCTGCGCAGCTCGTCGTGGAAGTCGCCGCGGATCCGGTTGCCGACCATCTGGCCCAGCACCAGCGCGAAGCAGACCAGGATGAGGAGCGTCAGGCCGGCGGTGGTGACGGCGATCCGCCAGCGGACCGGGATGCGTTCGAAGTAGGGAATCCGCCGGGGGTTGAGGCGCCTCACGCGGCGGCCTTCAGCACGTAGCCGGCGCCGCGCTTCGTGTGCAGCAGGCGCGGCTCGCCGCCGGACTCGAGCTTCCGGCGCAGATTGGAGATGAAGACGTCGATCGTGTTGGTCTGCTCGAACGGGTCGTAGCCCCAGACGTCCTCGAGCAGCCGCTCGCGCGAGACCACCAGCTTCTGGTTCCGCGCGAGGTACTCGAGCAGCTCGAACTCGCGGTTGGTGAGCTCGATCTCGCGTTCGCCGCGCTTCACCTCGCGGGTGTCCGGGTTGACCATCAGGTCGCCGACAACCATCGAGGCGCTGCCGCGCGGCGGGCGCCGGCGCAGCAGAGCACGGATCCGGGCGAGCAGCTCGGATCGCTCGAAGGGCTTCGGCAGGTAGTCGTCGGCACCCGTGTCGAGCCCCTTCACCCGGTCCTCGGTCTCGGTGCGGGCCGTGAGCATCAGGATTGGCACGTCGCTCTCGGCTCGGAGCCTTCGGCACACCTCCATGCCGTCTAGGCGGGGGAGACCCAGGTCGAGCACGACCAGGTCCGGCGCAAACTGCTCCGCTGCGGTGAGCGCCTCGGCGCCGTCGCCCGCGCTCCGGACCTCGTGGCCCTCGGCGCGCAGGGAGCGCCTCAGGACATCCGCGATCGCCTCGTCGTCCTCGACCACGAGGACGCGGGCAGACGCTGTGGCGGTCTCCATCACGATCCCAAGGGTAGATGCGAATTCCGCGCTCTCAAGCGTGCTTGAGGCAACCTTTAGGCGCTCGTTCCGATCCGAACGATTGCGCGCCTCCGTGCCTGGCAGGGGAGGGGGCCCAGGCGTCGAAGTGGGTGGGCGGATGCTTGCAGACCGCATTTTCGGCGCGCCGGAGCGGCGGGACCCGCCGCGGCGCAAAAGGAAGCCTGCCCGTGCGCCGAAGCGCGCCCGCGGCCGTGCCCCCGCACGGGGCCGCGCCCGCGGGCGATCCTCGCCCGAGGTCCTCCAGCGCCGCCTGGACCTCGCCGGGCTCGCCTGCATCGGCATGGCGGTCTACCTCGGTTATGTCATCTACCTGAGCTGGAACGGCGGCGCCGTCGGCGACGGCTCGGAGACCGCACTTGAATACGCCGTCGGGGCCGGAGGGATCGTCGTACCGGTCGCGCTCGGCCTCGCGGGTATTGGGCTGATCCTGAGGCCGTTCCTGCCCTCGCCGCGCTCGGTCGCAGCCGGGGTCGCGGCGATCGCCTGCGGCCTGCTGCTCGCACTGGCCGCTCAGACCGCCGGCCTCGGCCCCGTGGGGGTTCGCAAGGGGCTCTTCGACCCGACCTTCTTCCCGCAGCACGGCGGCGGCATCGGCGAGGTCCTCTACTGGGCGACCACCACGCTCTTCCAGCGCCTCGGCGCCCACATCATCGCGGTGGTGCTGATCGTCTCCGGGATCCTGCTGCTCACCGGTCGCTCCGTCTCGGACATGGTGCGCGCCGGCCGGCGCGGCTTCGACCGCGCCAAGCGCGGCACGGTCAGCTTCGCGACGGCGGTCAAGGAGAGCCGGATCCGCACCGACCCCGATCTGATCGACACAAGCCCGGCATCCACGGAGCCGATCTTCGGTCCGCCCGAGCCGGTGGAGGGCGGCCAGGACTTCCAGGTGATCGTCGGTGGGGATGAGGAGCAGGAGACCGAGCGGGTGGCGAACTTCGACGAGGCCGTTCGCGTCGCGGACGAGCGCGACACGAACGAGATCAAGGTCTCCGAGCGCGAGGGAGGGGAGGAGCCCGAAGCCGACGCGCCGCCCCCCGCGGCGGAGCCGGAGCCCGAATCCGAGGAGCGGAAGGTCGTCGACCTCACGCCGATGGGTGAGAGGCGCGGCGGCGTCACCGAGTCGGAGGAGCTCGACTACGAGCCGCCGGTCGCCGAGCAGGTCCTGGAGAAGGGCGCGCCCGAAAAGGGCCCCGACAAGCGCGACCACGAGGAGATCGCGCGAACCTTGCTCGAGACGCTCGGTCACTTCGGCGTCGAGGCGCGGATCGTGGGCACGGTGACCGGCCCGCACGTGAGCCGCTACGAGCTGAAGCTCGCGCCCGGCACCAAGGTCTCGAAGATCACCCAGCTCAAGGACGACCTGGCCTACGCGCTCGCGTCAACCGACATCCGGATCCTCGCTCCGATCCCGGGCAAGCAGGCAGTCGGCGTCGAAGTCCCGAACCAGCGCCGCCGCCTGGTGCGCCTCGGCGACATCTACGGCGGCCGGCCCCAGGGGTCGTCGCCGCTCGTCGCCTGGCTCGGCAAGGACATCTCGGGCAGCGCGGTCTGGACCGATCTGCAGAAGATGCCGCACGCCCTGATCGCCGGCACCACCGGCTCGGGCAAGTCGGGCAGCGTCAACGCGATCCTCAGCTCGATCCTGCTGCACTCCTCTCCGAACGAGGTTCGAATGGTGCTGGTCGATCCAAAGCGGGTCGAGCTCAACCACTACGAGAGGATTCCGCACCTGCTGACCCCGGTGGTCACCTCGCCTCGCTTGGCGGCCAACGTGCTCAACAACCTGATCGCGGAGATGGAGAGTCGCTACCAGATCATGGAGGTGGCGCGCTCCCGGAACCTCGGAGAGCTCAACCGGATCCGCGAGCGGGAGGGCGACCCCCCGCTGCCCTACATCCTCTGCGTGATCGACGAGCTCGCCGACCTGATGATGGTGGCGCCGGCCGAGGTCGAGGACGCGATCATCCGGCTCGCCCAGAAGGCGCGCGCCGTCGGCATCCATCTGCTGCTGGCGACCCAGCGGCCCTCGACCGACATCATCACCGGGACGATCAAGGTCAACATCCCCTCGCGGATCGCCTTTGCCGTCTCCTCCCAGGTCGACTCGCGCGTGATCCTCGACCAGGGCGGAGCCGAGACGCTGCTCGGCCAGGGCGACATGCTCTTCCGGCCGGCGGGCACCTCGAAGATGCAGCGGATCCAGGGCGCCTTCATCACCGAGGCGGAGATCGCCAAGATCACCGGGCACTGGTCCGATCAGGGCGAGCCCGACTTCGCCGACGAGCTGCTCGAGGCGGTGCAGCCCGCCTCCGACGAGGGCAAGGGCGACGACGACTTCGACCCGGACTCCGACGAGCTGCTCGAGCAGGCCGCCCAGATCGTCGTCGAGAGCGGGACGGCCTCCGTCTCGATGATCCAGCGCCGCCTGCGCGTCGGCTACACGCGCGCCGGACGCCTGATCGACATGCTCGAGCGGCGCGGGATCATCTCGGGCTACGAGGGCTCGAAGCCGCGCCAGGTGCTGGTCTCGCTCGCGGACCTGCCGCGGGTGCTGGGAGCCGGGGAGGCGTCGCCGGTTGAACCCTCCGAGCCAGTGGGTGCGGCGGACGACGCCTGAGCGCTACTGCTTCTCCTTGTCCTTCCCGCCGCCGCCCTTCAGACGGTCCTTGCCCTTGCCGCCGACGAGCAGATCCTTGCCCGCCTGGCCGAAGAGTCGGTCGGCTCCGGCGCCGCCGAACAGCTTGTCCTTGCCGAACCCTCCGCAGATCCGGTCCTTACCGCCCCGCCCGAGCACCTTGTCGTTGCCGCCGTTGGCGACGATCACGTCTGCCCTCTTGGTGCCCTTCAGTGTCTCGCCGGAATCGGTGCCGACGATCGTGGCACTGCGGCCGCCGCACGTGTAGATACCGAGCCATTCGGGACCCCGGTCCTGAGTGGTGAATCCGGGCGTCAGGTTGACGGGATTGGAGCCGTCGGCGCCCATGACGAAGATGTCGTTGTCGCCTCCGTCACGCTGGCTTGAGAAGACGATCTGCTTCTCGTCCGCAGAGAACCGCGGCGCTCGGTCGTCGACGTCGTTGTTGGTCAGGTTCACGGCGCCGGAGCCATCGGTGTTCATGACCCAGACGTCCTGGTCGCCATCGCGGTCGTCGCCGACGATCACGCGGGTGCCGCTCGGGGAGAAATCAGGCGCCGCGGCGTTGTTCTCGACCCCGGCCTCCAGGTTTACCGCTCCCGATCCGTCCGCGTTCATCACCCAGACGTCGAAGTCATTGGAATTCGGGTCCCGGTCGCTGTCGAACGCGATCCGCTTTCCGTCAGGGGACCAGTGCGGGCCGAACTCGTCGTCGGGGGAGGTGTTGGTCAGATTGACGACGTTCGAGCCGTCAGCGTTCATCACGAAGACTTCCTGTTGACCGCCCGTCCCGGTCGGCTGTCGGCTGAACGCGATCCGCTGGCCGTCTGGCGAGAAAGCCGGCGAGTAGTCGTCACCGCCGGGGTAGTTGGTCAGATCGACGGCGCCCGAGCCGTCCGCGTTCATGACGTAGACCTCCCGGTCACTGCCCGTCTCCGTCACGAACGCGATCTGCTGCCCGTCGGGTGAGAAGCTGGGGGCGAAGTCGTCGTCGGGTCGGCCGGGCGTCAGATTGACCGGGTTCGAGCCGTCGGCGTTCATCACGAAGATGTCGTCGTCGCCACCGTCGCGGTTGCTGACGAAGGCGATCTTGCCGTTCTGCGTGAGCGGGAACGCGGCCTCGCCGCGATTCGGGCCGACCATGCAAGCGGCGAGCGCGCAAGTCGCGACTGCGGCGCCGAGCGCCAGAGCGAAAGCTCTGTCCCGCGTCTTTCTGAACAGAACGTGCGACATCCTCTCCCTCCCTTTTCAGTGTCTGAGTCGCCCGCGCGAAACCTACAGCAGAATGAACCCGTGACCGTACGCGCGGGAATCCTCATCACCGGCACTGAGGTGCTGAGCGGCTACGTCACGGACCGGAACGGCCCGTGGCTCTCGGAACGCCTGGCCGACCTCGGCGTCGAGGTCGAGGAGATCACCGTGGTCGGTGACCGGCCGGAGGACCTCGAGGGGGCGCTGCGCCACATGCGCGACCAGGGCCTCGACCTGATCGTGACGAGCGGCGGCCTCGGGCCGACGGCCGACGACCTGACCGCCGAGGTGGTCGGGCGGTTCGCCGGGCGCGAGCTGGTGCTCGACACCGAGATGGAGGAGAAGATCGCGCAGATCATCGCCCGCTACGCCAGGCGGCTGCGCTTCGACCCCGAGGCCGTCCGCGAGGCGAACCGCAAGCAGGCGATGGTTCCGGAGGGCGCGGTGGCGATCGACCCGGCGGGCACTGCCCCCGGTCTCGTGGTGCCCGCCGACGGCCAGGTGGTGATCGTGCTGCCCGGGCCGCCGCGGGAGCTGCAGGAGATGTGGCCGCGGGCGCTGGCCGCGGGACCCGCGCAGGAGGTCCTCGGCCGTGCGGAGCCGTACCGGACGATGTCGATCCGGATGTTCGGCATCCCCGAGTCCGAGCTCGCCAAGGCGCTGCGCGAGATCGAGGAGGATGGTGTGGAGCTCGACCGGCTCGAGGTGACGACCTGCCTGCGCGGCGGCGAGCTCGTCACCGACGTCCGTCACCGGGACGGGGCCGAGGACGCGGCCGAGGCGCTACGAGCGGGGCTCGCCGAGCGGCTCGGTCGTTTCACGTACACCGAGACCGGCGAGTCGATCGAGGAGGTCGTCTTTCGCCTGCTCGGCGATCGCACGATCGCCGTGGCCGAATCGGAGAGCGGGGGGCTGGTGGCCGGGCGCCTGACCCTCAGGCCGGGGTCGTCGAAGTGGTTCGCGGGCGGCGTCGTCTCCTACTCGAACGAGTCCAAGGCGAAGCTGCTCGGGGTAGAGCCGACGCTGATCGAGAGCAAGGGCGCGGTCTCACCGGAGGTGGCCGAGGCGATGGTGGATGGCGCGCTCGATCGGTTCGACGCCGACGTGGGCTGCGCGATCACCGGCATCGCCGGTCCGGACGGCGGCAGCGAGGAGAAGCCGGTGGGGTACGTCTGCTTCTGCGCCAAGACCAGGGACGGTGACGTGCTGGCGCGGGACCCGGTGCTACCAGGCAGCCGCAGCGACGTCCGCGAGCGCTCGGTGGTCGTCGCGCTTCACCTGGTCCGCTATCTGCTCGAGGGCCGCGAGCCGCCGAGATGAGCCGGCTGGTGGGGCTGGGGGGCGGCCTGGCGGCGGCGCTCGCCGCCGTCGCGTTGGCCGGCGGTGCGCCAGCAGCCGCACAGGTGACGGTCAGCTCAGACGATTTCGCCGGGCGGGTCGAGATCGGGAACGACCGCCATCTCTATCTCGAGTGCCACGGCAGCGGCTCCCCGACCGTGATTTTCGAGGCCGGGCTGCGCAGCAGGGGCGACATCTGGAACTGGTCGATCGAGGGCCAGGGCACCGGCGTATTTCCACGCGTCGCCCAGCACACCCACGCCTGTATCTACGACCGCCCCGGAACGCTCGCCCACTTCCCGTACGTCAGCCGCAGCGATCCGGTGACGATGCCCCGCAGCACGGGGGAGGTCGTGCTCGATCTCCACGCCCTGCTTCAGGCCGCCGCCGTGCGCGGCCCCTACGTGCTGGTCGGCGCCTCGACCGGCGGGCTGATCGCGCGCGAGTTCGCCAGCTTCTACCCGTACGAGGTCTACGGGGTGGTTGAGGTCGACGCGATCTCGGAGGCGATGGAGGGCCTGATGAGGCCGCGTCGGTTCGCCCGCTACAACGCCTACTACCTGCAGTCGCCATCGGCGGACGCGGCGCAGTACGACGACCTCGAGTCGATCGACTTCTACCGGAGCTTCGCCGAGATGAAGCCGCGGCGGCGCTTCCCCCGGCGGCTGCGGATGGTGGTGATCTCGGCCGACTATGGCTTCGGGAGGCCGA
>JBKPLC010000126.1:0-8751 GCA_046731495.1 Actinomycetota bacterium
CAACGGTCGCTCGCGGCGATGTGCGTCGCCCGTTGGTGGCCCGCTCAGTAGCGCGCGTGGTCGCGAAACTCGTTTTTCCATCCCGCTTTCCACACCCGAGCGCGCAGCAAGAAGCACAAGGGTGCGGCAACCAAAAAGCCACCTTGCGGGGCTTTTTCAGAGCCCTCTTCCGGACTCGAACCGGAGACCCCTCCTTACCATGGAGGATTCGAGCTGCTGCTATGCGGCGCCGAAAGGCGCTTGATAGCACGCTTTCCCTGCGATTCGCCTGGTTTCCTCGCTTGCAGCACCCCTTCTTTGAAGGTCCCTGAGGTGCCCCGACATGCCTGGAACCTGTCCCCAGAACCTAGCCCCAATGGAGCTCGGCTTAGTAGGCGATCTTGGCAACACGCGAGCGTCCTGGCTGGAGTCCGCTCGGGTGTCCTTCCTTCGGTCAGGCTGGTGGCGCATCGGGAAGCCAGGCTAGCGCTGCGCGCGGATGGCATCGACGACCGCGGCGAGCGTGCGCACTCGCGGTGTGATCACGGCGGTGATCTCGCCCTGTGCAAGTCGCCAGCTTCTGGGGGACGTATCCGAGCGAGGTAGGGGTGGACGCGGAAGTCGGTGGTGCGGGTGTCGGTCGCTGGGAGCGCCGCGATGACCTCGACCTCGGCGGGTGTGAGCCCGATCTCTTCCTCGGTCTCCCGCGGCGCGGTCTCGAGGAACGAGGCGTCGCCGGGCTCGTGTTTGCCGCCGGGGAGGCTGAGCTGGTGTGCGTGTCGACCGCGCGCGCCGCGGACGACGAGCACGAGCCGTAGCTCGCCCTCGTCCTCTCGGAACAGCGGCACCAGGACCGCCGCGGGCGTTGGTGGCGGTGTTTCGGTCAGCTCAGCGCTGCTCCAGGAAGCGCGTCAGTTCGATTGCGGTCTCCGCGGGTCGCTCCTCGGCGAGGAAGTGGCCGCAGTCGAGCGCCCGCCCCTGCACCGCGTCCGCCTGCTCGTGCCAGATCGGGAGGACGTCGTAGGAGGAACCGATTCCCTGTGCGCTCCAGAGCACGAGCACGGGACAGTGGATCCGCTCTGTATCGGCGCGGTCGTGAGAGAGGTCGATCGTTGCGCCGGCGCGGTAGTCCTCGCACCCGGCATGGATGGTCGCTGCGTCGAAGCAGCGCCGGTACTCGGAGACGGCGGCCTCGTCGAGCGCGCCGGGGGTGCCGCACCACTCTCGCAGTGTCCAGTCGAGGTAGAAGCCGGGGTCGGCGCCGATCAGCCGCTCGGGCAGGTCGGGTGGCTGGACGAGGAAGAAATAGCGCCAGACCGTGGTCGCGCGTTCCTGGTCGAGCAACCTGTAAATCGCGTCGGTCGGAACGATGTCGAGGATCGCCAGCCGGGAGACCGAATCGGCGTGGTCGAGCGCTAGGCGCCGCGCGACCCGCGCGCCGCGGTTATGCCCGGCCAGCGCGAAGCGCTCGAAGCCGAGCGTGCGCATCAGGTCGAGCTGGTCGAGCGCCATCACTCGTTTCGAGTAGGCCTCGTGGCTTTTGTCGGAGGAGGGCTTGGCGCTGTCGCCGTAGCCGCGGAGATCGGGGCAGATGACCGTGAACTTGTCCGCGAGCCGGGGGGCCACCCGGTGCCACATCGCGTGCGTTTGGGGGTAGCCGTGCAGGAGCAGAACCGGTGGCCCCGCCCCGCCGCGAACGGCGTGGATCGTCGTGCCGTTGACCGGTAGGTCGAGCGTCGAGAATCCGGGAAAGAGCCGAGTCGCGGCGGAATGCGCGGTCATCGCCGGTGTCGTTCACCGCCGCCGGTAGACCCGTCGTGCGTGCGAATCGATTCTTCGTGCCAGCCGTGCACCTCGTCGAGCAGGGTGGCGATCGCCTGCGCGTGCAGCTCCTCCTGGTCTTCGCCGGCGGCACCGAACGCCGTCTCGAAGAAATCGATTGCCGCCACCAGCTCGCGCGCGTGCTCGATGTCGCCGGTGCTCAAGAATCCGTCCGCGGCTGGTACCGCGATGTGTCGCATCCCCACCCGCGCCCGCTCAGGCAGAGCGGTCGTCGCGTGCACGATCGCTCCGACGCCGACCCGCACATGGTCGCCGATCGTCGCGCCCTGCAGCACGATCGCGCCGGTCGCGACATAGCAGTTGCTGCCCACCTCGCACCCGGTCAGCACGCAGAGCGGCGAGACCAACGTTCGCTCGCCGACGCGAACCGGAAACGCCGGTCTGCTCGCGCCACCGACCGAGCGGACGATCGCCCCCGCCAACACGATCGCCTCATCGGCGATCTCCACCGGCGGACCGCTGCTAGCAATCACCACGCCGTGGTCGACGTATGCACGAGCGCCAATCTCCACGTTGCCGACGACAGTCGCCGACGAGGCGATCCTCGCTGACGCGTGCGCGTGCGGCACTTTGCCGTTCCTCTCGACCAGCACACCGTCACCTCCTCTCCGCAATCAAATACAGACGACTGGGTCGATACCGAACTTCTGTCCTTCCTCGCCGTGACTAATACGCGCTCCGAGAGAAGCGTCGCCTGTTCCGTCGCCTAAAGGTTCAGGCGGCGCTCGCCGCGCCCTGGCCGACCAGCACATCATCCCAGGGAGCGCTTCGATCTCGAGGCTGTGCGATTGGATCTCGGTAGACGCCGAAGCCGCGGCGTGTAAGAGTCGCGAAGTCAAGTCCTGTGGGCCTTCGGGTTCGCAGGACTTGGCGTTTTGCGGAGCAGAGAGATCGGCCCCTCCTTCTCAGGGGAGGGAGGTCGGTCGCTAGCGCCCGCTAACGAACGCACTCAGCCCCCTCAGAGACGCTAGACCGGCTGCGCTTCTTGGGCTTCGCTCGGGACTGCTTGATCGAACTGGGTGCGCGTGCCGCGCGGGCGTGCCCAAGCTGATGTACCCGTCTCGTACCCGCGCCTCGTACCCGCAGGCCCGCAGAAGCTGGAAGCGTCATGTGAGGGACGAACCCGGTGGCTGTCAGAACGAACGGAACGGATGCCAGGCGACGCCGAGGCCACCAAGGAGAGACTGCTCGAGGCCGCGACCAGCGAGTTCGCCGCCTGCGGACTCGCCGGAGCAGGCGTCGACCGTATCGCCGCCGCCGCGGGATCGAACAAGGCGCGTCCGACCACCGAGCACGTGGGAGTCACGGCCGCAATTGCGCGCATACGCGAGGCTTGGGAAGTTGCAGCCGCCGCTAGCCGGGCGCTAGAACGGTTAGGGAGCGAGGCTCCAGGCCGCCGTTGCGTACCAGATCCCGAACGCGAGGCTTGTCGCGCCGAGAGCGGGGGCGACGGCGCCGAACGCCGCGCGGGCGGGGCGTGAGGCGAGCATCAGGCCGAAGCCGCTCGAGAGGATGCTCATCGAGATGGCTGTGAAGACGGCGAGCAGCGCGAGCGAGGTGACGGCGAGCCCCGTCGTGGGAACCGAGGCGAGGACGAGCACGCCGACGCCCGCGCTTCCGCCCATGCCGTGCATGAGCCCGATCGCGAACGCTCCCGTGCGTGTACGCGCACCGTGCGCGTGCGGGTGCGGGTGGAAGCGGAGCTCACCGCGGCGCCAGCGGAGCAGGAGCCGGAGCGCGAGGTAGACGATGATGAACCCGATCGCGCTCTCGGCCCCGTGCTGAACTGCTTGCGGAAGGAAGCTGTTGAAGAGGATGATCGGAAGCCCGAAGGCGAACAGCGTCGCCGCGTGGCCAAGGCCCCAGGCGAGCCCGAGCTCGCCGGCGCGGGACGCGGCGCGCTCGCGGCCGCCCGCGACGAGCGTCGTCACGGCGGCGAGGTGATCCGGGTCGCTCGCGTGGCGGAGCCCGAGCAGGACGGCGACGGCGAGAACGATCCAGATGGACGCGCCGCCGGAAGAGGCCGCGATTCTCTCGTCGAGACCGAACACCGGATCACCTCCGCCAAAGACGAGGCCCCGTCTAATCGACGTAGGGCCCGTTGAACACCGGTACCTCCCCGTACGGCTTCCCGGCCATGAGTAGGTAGCGAGTGCCGGGGGCGGCATTCGTGACCTTGAACTCATCGCCGCGGCCGAGGAGGACGAGCTGAGGCGGCCGCGCGAGCCGCTCGTTGGCGCCGAACTCGGCCTCGCCTTCGAGCACGTAGGCGAAGCCCTGGAACTCGGGTGGGACGGGTGTGGCGACCTCGCCGCCGTTCGGCAGCTCGATGTCCAAGATGAGCGCGGGCGTTCCGAGATGAACGGGAGAGCCTTCGCCTACCAGCACCCGCACGGTCGCGTCCCCTTCGTGTCGCACGGGGATCTGCTCCGGTTGCAGCACCTGCGCGCTCGGCTCGACCTGCTTGTCCTTGCGGGCCAGGTTCACCCAGAAGAGGACGCTTCGGAACACGGCGTCGCGCTGGCCCTCGTCGAGCTCGTCGGCCCCGATCGCTTCGGCGTGCCACGCACCTCGCCCGGTCCTGAGCGCCAGAAGCGCGCCCTCGGGCAGTCGTGCCCTCTGGATCGCGCCGCCCGGCCCGGTGCTGTGACCCGTGCTGGCCGAGCCTTCGAGGACGTACCACAGGTTGTCGAACCCTCGATGCGGATGCTTGGTGTCCACGCCGTTGAGGTCCGCGAGCCGCAGCCGAGCCTCGTGCACGAGGATGAATGGGTCGACCCGTTCGTACGGCACAGTCCGGGAAGGCAGGGCCTCGAGAATGGGAAAGCCCATCATCCGGATCTCTGTCGCATCTTCGACCAGGGCGGCTTCGCGTCCGGTTGCTTCGAGTTGCTGGCTCATCTCGTCTCCTTTCACCGTTTTTAAATAATTACTAGTTACTCCTAATAGACAAGTAACGCTGACCGTGCTAGTGTCATTCCCATGGGCACCTCGACGCGGCGACGCGCGCGCCTCGACGCCGACTCCTGTGCGCGCAGCGACGCCGCGCTCGCCCGCGCGTTCGAGCTCCTCGGCAAGCGCTGGACGGGGCTCGTGCTGGGGACCCTGAGCGGCGGGCCAACCGGATTCCGCGCGCTGGCGCGCGCAGTCGAAGGGATCAGCGACTCGATGCTCTCTGATCGGCTCGCCGAGCTAACACAGGCCGGACTCGTGATCCGCACCGTCGACGAAGGTCCCCCCGTCGCGGTCGCGTACGAGCTCACCGCCGCCGGGCGCGGGCTGCTGCCGGCGCTCGAACAGATCAGCCGCTGGGCCGAGGAGTTCCTTCCTTCCGCTCAGGCGGCCAAGTAGCTCCCTGCGACCTCCGGGGCTACTGATCGGAGCAATCGGAGGTCTCGGCCGGAGCTTGTGTCGATGCCGACGTCAGCAACTCGTACCAGTGCTCGGCGATCGCGGTCGCGCCGGCGAGGTTCGGCTCGATCACCTGAACGAACCACGGTTCGTCCGAGGCGACGCCGTGCCCGTGGAAGAGCCATTCGAGATCGGCAACCACGAACCCGTGTTCCCGGGCCAGTTTCGCGATGCCGCGGTTGACGGCGTTCAGGCGCCGTCGTAGCTCGATCGTCGCCAGCCGCGACAGACCCAGCTCGCGCCGTCCCAGGTCGTTGTCGCCGTCGCTCGGGTCGTAGACGGTGTTGACGACGACGCGGGCGCCGAGCGGCTGGATTCGCAGGGCGATTTGGTGGAGCCGGCGCAGGATCGCGCGCGGGAGGTCGCCCAGAAGCAGGTCGTTGCCGCCGGCGGTGAGGGTCACCACGTCCGAGGCCGTCGGTGCGCGAGCGAGGTCGGCAAGCACGCCCTGCGTCGTGTTCCCGTCGCGCGTGAGGTCGACGAGCTCGACACCGAGCTTGCGCGCGAGCTGCGACGGCGCGCCCCCACCGCGCACACCGGTGTAGTCGTCGATCGAGATGCTGTCCCCCAGGGCGAGATAGATGCCCATCGCGATGAGCTGCATCGTCGCGAAACAGGCCGCACGGGCCGGCGGCTGAGGACAGCCTCGACTCCGCTGCCGCGCGAGCCGGGCCGAGAAGGTTCGGGATCAGAGCGTCCCACTTACCATCGACCGATGCCTCGTCGGGTCGTCCCTCGCGCGCGTGTACAGATAAGGAAACGATAGGTCCGCTCCGTTCTGCCTCTCGGCCTCGCGAACGTCGTGCTCGGGTGGTCGGGGGACGGACCGCGCGCGCTAATGCTCCCCAAAACCTGTCCCCAGGGTTCGGCGCGCCATAGCGGCGACGCGCGATTTCCTCTCTTTCCAGCGAGTTTCGATTCCCCCAGTCGCGGCACCCCCGGCGAGTCCCTCCGTTCCACGGAGGTGCTCCGTTAGATCGGACAAGAGGGCGATTTGCGGGGAGTTTTCGGGCGTGTGGCCGACTCCGTCCGCGATCCCCTCCTTAATCGGGAGGGGCTCCGTAGTCTTCAAAAAGGGCCGTTTTGCAGGTGTTTAAGCCCTCTCCCGGACTCGAACCGGGGACCGCCTCCTTACCATGGAGGCTGGGGATCGGCGCCGGGATCAGAGGAGAAGCGTGTTTCCTGTCTGGGATTGCTGTATTCATCGGCTGTTGCGCCTTGTTCCCTCCTCTTCCTTGAAGCGCCTCGCGCGGCCCTGAGACACCTCTCAGTTGTCCCCAAGACCTGTCCCCAGATCGTGGTTGGGAGGCGGATCCCCGCTCGTGTGGGAAGGAGTCCGTAGACGAGCAGCGAGGGGCAGGGCAGGCGGGAAACGGAGATGCCGCGCTTGCGTTCGCTGCGGGCGCGCAACGACTCGGGGGCGCCGCCACCCCGGCGCGCGTCGCTCTGTATTTCGCAGAAATACGGCGCGGAGCATCGCTTGGTCTCGGCGGGTCGCGGATTGCGTGTCGACGTTTGGGGTCAAGGACCGGCTGCGTCGCCGAGCTCTTCCAACCTACTCCGCAGGTACCGTCGCTCAACGTCAGACGGCGCCAGCTGCAATGCACGCTCGTACGCGGCCGCGGCGGCGCTCTCATCGCCGCGGCGACGCAGCAGGTCGGCCCGGGTGGCCTCGAGCAGGTGGTACCGATCCAGGCGAGGGTCGTTCGTCAGCTCGTCGATGATCGCCAAGCCGGCGTCGATGTCGCAGGCCATCGCCACCGCAACTGCTCGGTTGAGCTTGACGACGGGCGACGGCATCTGTTGTTCGAGCAGGGCGTAGAGCCGGGCGATTTCGCTCCAGTCGGTTTCGGCAGCGCAGGCGGCGCGGGCATGGCACGCGGCGATCGCCGCCTGGAGCTGGTAGGTCCCGATCTGCCGTCGACGTAGCGCAGCCTCGAGGAGTCGCAATCCCTCCTCTAGCTCGGCCTTCTCCCAACGGCTGCGGTCCTGCGCCTCGAGCGTGAGGAGCTCGCCGTCATTTCCCACACGTGCATGGCGACGTGAGTGCTGCAGGAGCATCAGCGCCAGCGTGCCGGTCACTTCGGGTTCATCCGGCATCAGCTGCTGCAAGGCCCGCGTCAAACGGATCGCCTCGTCACAGAGCTCAGGGCGGATGAGACTCGTGCCGGATGACGCCGAGTAGCCCTCGTTGAACAACAGATAGAGCACCGCAAGCACTCCGGCGGTGCGCTCCGACAGCAGGTGCGCGGGCGGCACCCGGTAGGGGATGCCGGCTGCCGCGATCTTCGCCTTGGCGCGGGTCAGGCGCTTGGCCATCGTCGCTTCGGGCACCAGGAACGCTTTGGCGATCTCGGCGGTGGTGCGCCCCGTCAGGGCTCGCAGCGTCAGGGCCACCCGGCCCTCCAACGGCAGGGCCGGGTGGCAGCAGGTGAAGATGAGCCGGAGACGGTCGTCTTCGATCTCATCGGTCTCCGCGAATAGCTCAGGCATCGCATCCTCATCCGTCTCGAACTGTGGGGGCGCCTCGCGGCCCGCCTGCTCCAGCAGGTCCGTTCCGCGAGCACCGCGTCGCAGACGGTCGATCGCGCGATTGCCCGCGACCGTCGTCAACCAGGCGCCGACGCTCTGCGGCACGCCGTCAGTCGGCCATCGCCGCAGCGCCTCCGCGAACGCCTCTTGCGTGCACTCCTCGGCCAGGTCCCAGTCACCGGTCCGCCGGATCAACGTGGCGACGACGCGGCTCCACTCTTCGCGGAAGGCGCCGTCAACCGCACGTTGGACCGCGCCCGAGCTCACTCGGTCGGCCCGTCCTGGGTTGCCTCGCTGTAGAACGGTCGGGCCTCGATCGCGTGGTAGCGGGCGAACGGGTGGGTCGCCGCAAGCTCGATCGCCCGCTGCAGATCCGTGGCGCGGACGATCTCGATGCCGGCGATGTACGCGTCGATCTCGATGAATGGCCCGTCGCTGACCCGCACCTCCCCCTCACGGAACCGCAGGGTCGTGGCTGTCTCGGGGCCGCCGAGTGAGGCCCCCAACACGAAGACGTCGGAAGCCTCCAGCCCCCGCCGCCACGCATCGCACTCTTCCAGCACCGCCCGCTCATCAAACGACTCCGACGGCGCGTCGCCTGCCCACACCATCAGCATGTACGGGACGCCGGCCGAGTCGTCGTCCGACCCGAACGCGGGCGTCTGTGGACCCAGCTGCAGCTCCTCGCGGAACGGCCGGATCTCAAGCGGAAGAAACCGGGCAACAGGGCTCTTCGACTCCACCTCGATCGCCTCGTCCAGGTCCGCACACTCGAGCAGGTTGAACCCGCCCACGAACTCCTTGGTCTCCGCGAACGGACCGTCGGTGACCAACCTGTCGCCGCCGCGCACCCGCACCGTCGCCCCGGCGTCAGGCAAGCGCAGCTCCCGACCGAGCAGGCGCACACCACGGCGATTCATCTCCTCGAAATATGCAGGGAAGCCGCGATTCATCTCCGCTACGGCCTCCTTGGGCTGCGGACCGTCG
>JBKPLC010000127.1:0-9201 GCA_046731495.1 Actinomycetota bacterium
CGGCAATCGTCGACGAACCGCTCGACAGCTACGGCGCCGAAGCCGCGGCGGCCGCCCTGAGCGAACGCCTCGAGCGCGTGCGTACTCGCGCGGTGCGCGTGGCCGACGACGGACTGGATCTGCTGTCGCCCCCGTTCGCGCCCGGCGGCGATCGCGTCCAGGGGGCGCCATGGGCGCGCTCGAGACTCGTCGTCTTCGGCGCGCACGGGACGCCGTCCTCCCAGCAGCTCGGACGCATGCTCGCCGCCATCCGCGCCGATCATCCGGCCACGGTGCAGATCGCGTGGCGCCACTTCCCCGACCCGGCCGCCCACCCGCGCGCCGTGGTGTTGGCACTGGCGGCCGAGGCGGCCGCGGCCGGCGGGCGCTTCTGGGCGCTGACCCACGAGCTCCTGTCGCTGCGCCATCACGATCCCCTCGCGCTGTCCGCGGCGATGGCCCGCGCCGGGCTCGACCCGGAGCGCACAAGCGCCGACATGCGGGCCGGCACCGGTGCGGATCGCATCGTGGCCGACACGGCGAGTGCCCTGGCCAGCGGGGTGATCTACACGCCCGCGCTCTTCATCGACGGCGAGCGGTACGAGGGCGAGCTCGAACCGGAGGCGCTGTCCGCGGCGTTCGAATCGACGGGGGCGTAGCCGCATGCCGACCAGCACCACAGCAGGCGATGCGATGTCGAACGGTGATCGCCCCGCGCTCGTCCGCCGCCTCCGCCACGGGCTGCTTCCCGTTCAGCCCCACCCCATCAACCCGGCGCTCATCAAGGACGCCGAACAGCGCGCCCAGAACGTCCAGAACCGGATCGCCGACAAGATCACCGCGTTCTCGGGCTCGATGGCGTTCGTCTACCTGCACATCATCTGGTTCGCGAGCTGGATCGGCTTCGGCGTCGAGAAGTACCCGTTCGGCCTGCTGACGATGATCGTCTCGCTGGAGGCCATCTTCCTGTCGACCTTCGTGATGATCAGCCAGAACCGCGCCGACGCCAAGCGCCAGGTGCTCGCCAACGAGCAGTGGACGACGGTGCAGGAGGAGGACCAGCAGAACCGGGAGCTGCTGGACCTCTCCAAGCAGATCCTGGACCTCACCAGAGAGGTCCACGCCCAATACCGCGCGGGTTCCGGGCCGGCGAGCTCGTTGAGCACGCCCAGCGACGGCGCAAAGTAAGGCGGGGTTCCCTGCGCTACACGGGCTGCGGTTCCCGCGTCCGCCCCCGCAGCGCGGCGCCGAGCTCTTTGCGGGAGCTGATGTCGAGCTTGCTGAACACCTTGCGGAGGTGCCACTCGACGGTGCGCGGGCTGAGGAACAGCTGCGCGCCGATCTCCGGGTTCGAGTGCCCCGCGCGCGCAAGCTGGGCGATCTGGGCTTCCTGGGTGGTGAGGTCGTCACGGGTCTCCGCCGTGCGCTTGGGTGCCTTCTCGCCCGTGGCGACCAGCTCGTGGCGGGCGCGCTCGGCGAACGCCACCATGCCCATGGCGGCCAGCATGTCGTGCGCCGTACGCAGCTGCTCGCGCGCGTCGATGCGTCTGCCCTCGCCGCGCAGCCACTCGCCGTAGAGCAGATGCGCGCGGGCTCGTTCGGGTGCCAGGCGACAGCGGCCGAGCCGGTCGACCGCCTCACGGTACAGCCCGTCTGCGACCGCGCCCTCGCTGAGGAGCGCGCGCGAGCGGGCCTCGATCCCAAGCGCCAATTCGGTGCCGGCCGCCTGCGTTCGCTCGGTCAGGCGCTCGAACCCTCCAGCCGCGGCCTCGCTCTGACCGCAGCGCGCGGCCGCCTCGACCAGCTCGGGCAGCAAGTGGGTCGAGACGACCTGCTCGTCACGCGCGCTCGCGCTCTGTGCTGCGCGGAGCGCCGCCTCGTAGTTGCCGAGGCCGTTGCACACACGTGCGCGTGCATGCTCGGCGAAAGTGAGCACCACACCCTCGCCTCGGCCGATCGCCACCGGCTCGGCGGCGTCGATCAGCGCGGACACCGCTGCCTCGTCGCCGCGGAAGCCGGCCAGCGTCAATCTTGCGAACCCGATCCGTGCGGCGCCTGTCGCATCGGCGATCGCGTCGGACTCTTCCAGCAGGGCCTCCGCGGCGTCGAGCTCGCCTTCGAAGTTGCGCAGCGTTGCGAGATAGTTGAGCGCGAGCGGGAGCACACCGAGCGCGCCTCTCTGGCGGGCCAGCTGAACGCTGCGGGTGGCGAGCGCATCGCAGGTCTCGTCATCGAAGAGGTCGAGCGCGATGCGAGCGGCGAACCCGGGCCGGCGGAGGTCTTGCTCGGCATGAGCGTCCTCCTCGCGAGCCGCAACGAGCGCCCGCTTGAGCAGGGGCGCGCTGGCCGCGTAGCCGTCAGTGAAGCGGACCGCCAGCCCGTCGACGAGCAGGTCGACGGCACGCGGCGCGCCTCCTGACGACGGCGCGTTGCGAGCGGCGGCGGCCGTGCGGCGAAGCATCTCCCCACCGAGACGACCTCCGATGGTCCCCGCTCGCAGGGCCTCCAGGTACGTCTCGCGCGCGAGCCCCGGGGCGACCGATTCCAGTCGGCCTGCTGCGTCGAGGAGGAACGGGACGGCCTCCCCCGGGCGCCTCAGGTCCACGGCGATCTGCCCCTTCAGGCGCTGTGCGAGGGCACTCTCGAGCTCGTCGAGCGGCCCGTCGAGTGCGCCGGCCAGGAGTGTCGACGCGGCCTCAGCGTCTCCGGCCAGCTGCTTGGCATCCGCGGCTTCGAGCGCGCGCCGCGCCCGCTGGCCGACATCCGGCGACAGCCCGGCCGCGCGCTCGAGGAAGGCAGCCGCCGCAGCGAGACCGCCGCGAGCCTGTGCGTGCCCGGCCGAGCGTTCGAGGTCGGCGGCGACTTCCTCGTCGGTTCCGGGCGTAGCGCGGGCGCGGTGCCAGGCGCGTCGGTCAGGGTCCCTGTGGGCGTCGGTCGAATCGGCGAGGGCGCGGTGGACGCGGCGCCGATCCTCGCCGACAGCTGATCTGTAGGCGGCAGAGCGGACGAGTGGATGCGCGAACTCGACGCGGCCGCCGACCTCGAGCAGCGCCGCGTCCACCGCAGGGCCGGCCGCAGCCATGTCGAGGTCGAGGGTCTCGGCGGCGCGCTGCAGCAGCACCGGATCGCCGAGTGGCTCGGCGGCCGCGGCCAGGACGAGCAGCTGCGTGTCGGCCGGGAGCAGGAGGAGGCGCTGCGCGTAGCTCTGCTCGATCTTGCTGTCGACCCGGCGATTCGCGGGCAGACCGAATCCGCCGGCGAGATCCTCGCCGTCCCACGTGCGTGGCAGCTCGATGAGCGCCAGGGGATTGCCGTGGCTCTCCGCGATGATCTGCTCGCAGACGGCGGCATCGAGCGGGCCGCGCACGTTGCCCAGCAGCAGCGCTCGTGCATCGCTGTCGCCGAGGCCGGCGATCGACAGCACCGGGAGCCCGTCGAAGACGTCGTCGCCGATGCCCGTTCGCACTGCGCACACGAAGGCGATCCGCTCGGCGAGGAGCCGGCGGGCGACGAAGCCGAGGATCCGCTCCGAGGCGGCGTCAAACCACTGCGCGTCGTCGATGATGCAGACGAGCGGTTGGTGTTCGGCGACCTCGGCGAGCAGGGTCAGCGTCGCGAGGCCGACCAGGAACGGATCGGGGGCAGGGCCGGTGTCCCGACCGAACACGGTCGCCAGGGCGCCCCGCTGTGGCGTTGGCAACCGGTCGAGGTGACCGAGCATGGGCGCACAGAGCTGATGGAGGCCGCTGTAGGCAAGCTCCATCTCCGACTCCACTCCGACAGCCGTCGCCACGTTCCATCCCGCAACGTGCTCGGACACGTAGCCGAGCAGAGCGCTCTTGCCCGCACCGGCTGCTCCGCGCAGCACGGCGACTCGGCTGCGACCGGCGAGCGCGTCGGCCAGGACCCCGTCAAGTGCCTCGCACTCCGCGCGACGTCCGAGGAGCGTCAGGGCGGCCTCCTTTCAGGACGACCCTATACGAGGGTGGGCGTGAGAGTCCCTGGTCGCCACTGGGAGGCCCGCGTCCGCCGGCACGTGACCCGGGGTGCCGACCAGGGACCTGCACAGGCGCTACCGCGGAGGTGCCGTGTCACCGTGGGCCGGCGGTCACCCACCATCAATCGGCCGAGGAGGCCACCATGAGGCGCACCCGTGACGACAAGCGTCGAATCCAACTCCAAGCGCGCGCGCTCGATGCGTGGCGCGAGGCGGAGCTGCAGGTCCACGCGCGGTGGGACGCATTCCTCGTGGCCGACCGCGGGTCGCGCCGGTTCGCATTCGCCGCCTACGTGGCGGCGCTCGACTCCGAGACGGCCGCTTCGGACGCGCTGGAGCAGACGCACCTCGATCTGGCCGCGGCCGCCTGAGCCATGGAACTGCGGCATCTGCGGTACTTCGTCGCCATCGCCGAGGAGCACAGCTTCACGCGCGCGGCGGAGCGCCTCTGGGTGGCCCAGCCGGGCCTGTCGACCCAGATCCGGCGCCTGGAGTCGGAGCTGGGCATCCAGCTCTTCGAGCGGCACACGCGCGGCGTGGACCTGACCGACGCCGGTGAGCTGTTCCTCGAGCGGTCCCGCGCTGCGCTGGCCGCGGCCGAAGCCGCCCGCAACACCGGCCACGATTTCGCGGCCGGGCTGGTGGGCAGCGTCCGCCTCGGGGTCGCGACAGGCGTCGCCTGGCCCGGGGCGCCGGAGTTCCTCTACCAGTTCGGCCGTGAGCGGCCGGCGGTCGAGCTGACCGTCATCGAGTCGCACGGCGGCACGCTGCTGCGCGACCTGCGCGACGGGCGCCTCGACGCCATCATCGCGCCCGCCGCGTTCGGCTCGGCCGAACTGCGCCGCGTGCGTCTGGGCCGGGAGCCTTGGCTCGTCCTGGCCGGCCCGCACCACAGGCTGGCCGGCCGC
This sequence comes from Actinomycetota bacterium, assembly GCA_046731495.1. GTDB lineage: Bacteria > Actinomycetota > Thermoleophilia > Solirubrobacterales > 70-9 > DASUPK01. The sequence continues at coordinate 4,885 of JBKPLC010000127.1, forward strand.
GAATCGGTCACCCCTGCCGAGCTTGCCGGGGAACGCGTCGTCGTCACCGGTCACCGCGACGGCGGCGGCTACGACGGGCTCGTCGCCGACACCCTCGAGGCCATGGGCGTGACCGCGGTGCTCGAGCCCGGGGGGCCCGGGCCGGCGCTGTTCGGGCCCGTCGCCACGGGCGAGGCACTCGCGTTGACCACCGCGCCCCAGATGGCTGTCGGCGAGATCACGGCGCTTTCGCTCAAGCCCGTGCGCCGCGTGGACTTCGCGCTGCTGTGGGGCGAGGAGACGCCGGCGCTGGGCCGGCTCATCCGGTTCGCCGAGACGCACGCGGTGCCGTCGCGTCCGAAGCTCGTCGCGGTGGCTTGAGATGAGCCTCGAGCCCATCCGCGAGCGCGGGACCCGTCGCCTGCTCACCGGCGCCGAGGAGGTCCTGCTCGCCAGACGCATCGAGCGCGGCGATCTCACAGCCAGGCAGGAGATGATCGAGCGCAATCTCGGACTCGTCCACGCGCTGGCGCAGCGCTACCGTGGCCGCGGCGTCGCGTTGGACGATCTCGTGCAAGGGGGGACGCTCGGTCTCATGCGCGCGGTCGACAACTTCGACCATCGCCGCGGTGTGAAGTTCTCGACGTACGCGGTCTGGTGGATCCGGAGCTCGCTCACCAGCGCGATCGGCGACGGGCGGACGATCAGGATCCCCTCCGAGGCGTCGGATCGGCTCGCCGCGATCCAGCGCGCCGAGCAGGAGCTCGCGCGGACCGCCCCCGGGCGGGCGTCCGCCGAGGCGATCGCCGAGCGCACGGGGTTCAGCGTGCGGCGGGTGCGCGCGCTGCGCGAGGCGGCGAGCGTCACCGCTTCGCTGGATGAGCAGGTGAGGGAGGACGGCGCGCCGCTGGGCGAGCTGATCGCCGACTCCCAAGCCGTGGACCCCTGGCAGCACGCCGACGAGCGCGAGACGCACCGGCAGGTCTGGTCTCTGCTCGGCACGTTGCCCGCCCGTCACCGTGAGGTCCTCCTGCGCCGATACGGGCTGCGCGGTGACCCACCCGAGACGCACGCGCAGATCGGCGCCCGGCTGGGCGTCGGCGAGGAGCGCAGCCGGCAGCTGGAGCGCGAGGCCCTGCACCGGCTGAGGTCGGTGGGTGGCGCTCGGCGGCTCGCCGCCGCCTGATGGCACGCGACCCTTCACGACTTCCACAGCACGCGACTTCGAACCCATTACGTGACAGCCCTCCAGACCAAGGAGCCGTGCAATGGCCGCCTACTTCCTGTTCGACAACGTCGAGGTCAGCGATCCCGCGGCGCTTGCCCAGTACTTTCCGCAGGCCGCCAAACTCGTCGCCGAGCACGGCGGCCGCTACGTCGCCGTGGACGCCGTCCCCGACGTCGTGGAGGGCGATCCCGGCCTGAGGTCGGTGGTGCTGATGGAGTTCCCTGACGCCGACAGCGCCCGAGCCTGGTACGACTCGCCCGCCTACCAGCCACTGAAGGCGATCCGCCACCGCGCGGCGCGAAACAACGCCGTACTGATCGACGGCTGAACGCGCTCGGTCGAAGGCCGGCTTCGGCGTTGGCCGGATGCCGATGCAGCGAATGGCCGAGTGCCGCACCGGACGACGAGCAGCAGTCGCGAACGGTCGCGTGGCTCAAACCAAGCCAAACGCTGAGATAGCGGAAGAGCAGGGCGAGCGACGGCTCGCCGGTCAGGCTCGCCGCCGCGTCGCGGCGATCGGCGTCACGTCGACGCAGGGAGGCGTCGCCAACGTGCTCAGGCCCGGACTCGAACGCTGCCGTCGACCTCCTGCACCTCGTACAGGCTGAGTGCCTCGGTTGCGGGGCCCTTGAGCACGGCCCCGGTGGCGATGTCGAACCGGGAGCCGTGGCATTGGCACATGATCGTCGTGCCGGTAAGCAGGCCTCCGGACAGCGGGCAGGCCTCGTCGGCGCAGGTGCAGAGGTCGTCGAACGCGTAGAGGCGATCGCCGACACGGGCGACCGAGATCCGGAGCTTGCGGTCCTCCAGGTAGTGGGGGACGACGAAGCCGTTGGCGATCGCGGCGCCCGGCCCGACCGTGCGGAAGGCGTCAGCGGCGATGTCGGTCATCGGCTTCTCCTCGTCGTCAGTATGGGTATTCGGGGATGACCTCGGACGCCTGTGCGTCGAGTCGCAGCTCACCGGGGGCGCCCGCGGGGACGACGGGGCGGTGCGGCATGACCGCCTCGACGCGCTCGTAGCCGGAGCCCAACGGCGGCCTGGTGTCCGTGTCCCCCTTGTTGGGCCAGAGGGACATCGCGCGCTCGGCCAAGGCGGTGATCGTCAGTGACGGGTTCACCCCGGGGTTGGCCGGCATCACGCTGCCGTCCATCACGTGCATCCCGGGCTGGCCGAACAGGCGCAGGTAGGGGTCGACGGCGCCGCTCTGGCTGCTGTCGCCGATCGGGATACCGCCGACGAAGTGGGCCGAGGCGTTGCGGTTGATGGCCTCGAACAGCAGCGCCCCCTCGTGGCCGTCCAGCTTCTTGGCCACCCGGTCGACGAACTCCTCGATCACCGGGATGTGCACCGGCGGCGGCGTTGAGCCGTGCCGGCTGTGCAGCAGGCCGTCATGCCAGAACAGCTCGATCGAGGTGTCGGCCGTCTGCATGCACAGCATGATCACGGTCCGCTCAGACCAGTTGCGCGCGTCGTCGAAGCTGAGCACCTGGGCCGGGTGTCGCAGCAGGTCCTTGAGCCAGGCCGCGGTCGCGTGCTGCTGCTCGCCGTGCTCGTGCTGGGTGACCAGGAACGCGAACAGGTCGCTTCCGACGCCCCAGATGGTCGGCTCGATGCTCGTCACAGCATCCGGCCACACGCCGGAGGTGATCGCGACCGACCCCGGCGTGATGTGGGTCTTCTCCGGATCGCGCCTCCACTCCCCGTGGGTCCGCGTGACCGCGAGCAGCTGCTCGGAGTTCGTCCGCGCCCGTTGCCCGAGCTCGCTCGACAGGCCGGTCAGACGGCCCTTGTGCTGCATGTGATGAAGCAGCTTCGCGGAGCCGTAGGCGTGAGCGGCGACGATCACCTGCTCGGCGGTGTAGGTGCGATGGTGAAGACGCGCCGCTCGCTGACCCCAACCCGGGTGACGCGCATGCACCTCGAAGCCGCCTCCGTCGAGCGGGGCGAGGTCGAACACCTCGTGCAGCTCGTGGACTTCGGCGCCGAGCTGCTCGGCCAGGTAGAGGTAGTTCGTCGTCAGCTTGTTCTTGGCGTTGTGGCCGCAGCCGATGTTGCAGTTGCCGCATGAGATGCAGCCGGTGCGGCGCGGCCCGACCCCGCCGAAGTACGGGTCGTCGGCCTCGACGCCGGGGCTGCCGAAGTAGACGCCCACCGGGGCCTTGTTGAACGTCTCCCCACGCCCGATCTCGGTCGCCACCTGCTGCAGGACGCGGTCGACGTCGGTCGGCATGTACGGGTAGCGAACGACGCCGAGCATCCGGGTCGCCTGGTCGATATGCGGCGCCAGCTCGTCGGCCCAGTCGGTGATGCCCGCCCACTCCGGCGCGTCGAAGAACTGCTTCGGCGGGACGTACAACGTGTTGGCATAGACATGGGACCCGCCGCCCACGCCTGCCCCGGAGAGGATCAGCACATCGTCGAGGTACTCGATCCGCTGGATGCCGTAGAGCTCTGCGGCGGGAAACCACAGGAAGTGCGGCAGATCCCACTGCGTCTTCGGGATGTCCTCGTCGGGCCAGCGTCGCCCGGACTCCATGACGCCGACCCGGTAGCCCTTCTCCGCGGCGCGGAGCGCGGCGACGCTTCCGCCGAACCCCGAGCCGATGATCACCACGTCGTAGTCGAAGCTCGCCATCAGCTCTGCCGTCCACTCACACTGCTGCCCCTGCCGCGGCCTCGGTCTCCGCCTCGACCATGCTGACGATGCGACCGCCCAGCGCGATCACGAGCGCGGTGCCCAGCGCCGCCCAGGCGACGAGCACGAGAATCGGGCCCGCGATCCGCGCGCCGTCGAAGAACAGCGCGGCGCGCGACAGGTCCACGCCTGCGCCCGGTGGCAGGACGCCGCCGATCGTCCGCCATAGCCCCGGCAGCAGCGGGCGTGCGAACGGGCCGCCCGACGCGGCGTTGCCGAGGATGACGAAGACGAGGATGACGAGCCCGGTCCCGGCCGGGCCGGCCGCGCACTCAGCCGTGCACGGCGGCGCCGTGACACCGGCGCAGCGCCGTCATCGGATGGGTGTCCGGCTCGGACCCTTCGGTGCTTCGGGCGAGGGCGGACGAGGAGGGCAGCCGCCGCGAGGACATCGAGGCCGACCGCGGCGTCG
>JBKPLC010000128.1:0-14916 GCA_046731495.1 Actinomycetota bacterium
GATACCGTCGCGCGCTTCGGCGGGGACGAGTTCGCCGTGCTCGCCGAGGACATCGGCAACGAGCGCGGCGCAACGCGGATCGCCGAACGAATCGCCGAGGCCTTGACGCGGCCGTTCGTCCTGCGCGAGCGTGAGCACTTCGTCAGCGCCAGCGTCGGCATCTCGATCGGCGACGGCAACGAAGCACCGGAGGCCCTGATACGCGACGCCGACTCTGCCCTCTACCGGGCGAAGGAGCGCGGACGCGGCGGCTACGAGATCTTCGACGAGGTGATGCGCTCGCGCGTGATCGAGCACATGCAGATCGAGAACGATCTGCGCCGAGCGCTCCGCCGGCGAGAACTCGAGCTCCATTACCAGCCCGTCATCCGGCTGCGCGACGGCTCGGTGGTGGCGATGGAGGCGCTGGTGCGCTGGAACCACCCCGAGCGGGGGCTGCTTGGTCCGCTGGCCTTCATCCCCGTGGCGGAGGAGTCACGCTTGATCATCCCGATGGGTCGCTGGGTGATCGAGCAGGCCTGCCTGCAGGCCGCCGCCTGGCAGCAGCGCGATCCCGACGCCGCGCCGGTCGGTGTCAGCGTCAACCTGTCGGCCCGCCAGCTCGCCGATCCCCACCTGCTCTCGCACATCGAGGGCTCGATCAGCGCGAGCAACATCGACCCCTCATCGCTCTGGCTCGAGCTCACCGAGTCGACGCTGCTCGACGACACCGCCTCGGTCGAGCGCACGCTCGAGTCGCTGCGAGGCCTCGGCGTCGGCCTGGTGCTCGACGACTTCGGCGTCGGCTTCTCCTCGCTCGGCTACCTGAAGCGGCTCCCCCTCTCGATGATCAAGCTCGACCGCACCTTCGTCGAGAACCTCGCCGAGGACTCGCACGACGCCGCGATCGTCCGCGCGGTCAACGAGATGGCGGACACGATCGGAATGGCCGTGGTCGCGGAGGGCGTCGAAACCGAGGGGCAGGTGCAGATCGCGAGCGAGCTGGGATGCGGCTACGCGCAGGGCTTCCACTTCGCCGAGCCGACCCCGCCTAGCGAGATCCCCGAGCTGCTACGGCGCGAGATGCCGGCGATCGCCTGACCTCCAGAGCTAGGATGTGGACAACCTCGGTTGTCTAGGGGCATATGTCGGCCACTCCAAGCGCAGACATTCCACAGTTCGAGATCGACTCGGGCCCCGGGCCCGACGGCGTGCGCGTGGTTACGATCCGCGGCGAGGTCGACATGTCCCACGAGGAGGAGCTGCGCGGCGAGTTGCGCCGCGCCGTGGCCTTAGGTGCGGACGGCATCGTCGTCGACCTGACCGAGTGCGAGTTCATCGACTCGACCGGCGTGCGCGCGCTGCTGCTCTCCCGCGAGGCCCAGGGGGCCAAGGACGGGTCTGAGCGACTCTCGGTGGCAGCCGCCAGTGAACAGATCCTTCGCATCCTCTCGGTGATGGGCATCGACCGGGTGATTCCGATTCGCCCGACCGTCGAGGAGGCGGCCGCGGCACTCTCCGGCTGAGGCTCGGCCGTGCATGACATCGCCGAGTTCCTGAAGGGGCGGGACCCCTTCAGCGGGCTCGATGAGCCGGAGCTCGAGCGGGTCGCCTCCCGCACCGAGGTGGAGTTCTTTCCCGCCGGCGCCACCATCCTGCCCCAGGGCGAGCAGCCTCAGGGACGGATCCGCGTCATCCGGCGAGGGGCGGTCGAGCTGCTCGACCATGGCCAGCCGATGGACCTGCTCGGGGAGGGCGAGATGTTCGGCCATCCGTCGGCCCTCTCGGGCGAGCCGACCCGATACGAGGCCCGGGCCAAGGAGGACTCGCTCACCTACTCCCTCGCGTCCGAGGACGTGATTCCTCTGCTCGGTCGCCCGTCCAGTCTGAAGTTCCTCGCCCGCTCGCTGCTCGGTCGCGCGCGGCAACCTGAGATCGGATCACCGAGCGCCGAGGTGGCCCGCCAGTACGCGCGCGCGCTGGTGCTGAAGCCGCCCCTGATCTGCAAGCCCGACACGCCGCTGCGGGACGCTGCGCACATGATGGATGCGGAGGAGGCGAGCGCGGTCCTCGTCGAGCTGGGGGACGGTGAGTTCGGCATCGTCACTGACAGCGACCTGCGCTCGAAGGTTGTGGCCGGAAGGCTCTCGCAGGACGACCCACTGAAGTCGGCGATGAACACGCCGCTGGTAAGCGTCTCCGCGGACCAGACCGGAGCGGATGTGATGCTGGCGATGCTCGACCACGACATCCGGCACGTGCCGGTGTTCGCCTCGCGCTCGGAGGTCCTGGGGGTGATCGTGGCGATCGACCTGGTCGCGGCGGAGACGCGGTCACCGTTCGTGCTGCGCCGGGCGATCGCCCGCGCGCGCAACAAGGAGGAGCTGCGCGAGGCCGCGAGCCGCCTGCGCGAGACGATCGTCGCGCTCCACCGCGGGGAGCTCACTCCCCTTCACGTCAGCGACGTCGTCGCCGCGGTGACGGATGCGCTGATCCGCCGGATGATCGAGCTCGCGATCGAGACGGAGGGCCCTCCCCCGGCCGAGTTCGCCTGGATGTCGCTAGGCAGTCACGGCCGACGGGAGCCGGTGCCCTCCTCCGACGTGGACTCGGGGATGGCCTGGAGGGACCGGCCGGACCCCGACCCGATCACCACGGAGCCGCGGCGTCACCTGGCGTCGGCGCGCGCGACGAGCTACATGCACTCGATCGCCTCACACGTCGCCGACTGCATCCGGGTGATCGGCTGGCGACTCGACCCGCACGGAGTCGCACCGGGAAGCGCCTTCTCGGCGAGCTCGATCGAGGACTGGCGGCGAAGCATCGAGAACTGGCTCCGCCACCCGAGCGACAATCGGGTCCTGATCGCCGTCTCGATCCTGCTCGATGGCCGGGTCGTCTACGGCCCCGAGCGCGGGCTCGACGTGAAACGACTGCTCTTCGGGCTCGGTGATCGCCCCAGCCTCGAGCGTTGGATGCTGCGTCTGGCGCTCGCCGCCAAGCCGCCCACCGGCTTCATCCGGGACCGCGTCGCCTACGGATCCGGGCGTCGTCGCGGCGCACTCGACATCAAGCACGACGGGCTGCTGCCGATCATCGACCTGGCGCGCTACGCGGCGCTGAAGGGCGACCTGCTCGCCAACCACACGCTGGATCGCCTGCGCGCAGCGAGCGCCCAGGGCGTGATGGATTCGGCCGAGGCCCGCGTCCTCGAGGAAGCCTTCGAGCTGTTCAGCGAGCTGCGCCTCGAGCATCAGGTGATGCAGATCGAGCGTGGTGGGGAGCCGGATGACCGGCTCGCGCCGGAGGAGCTCGATTCGCTCACCCGCCGCTATCTCCGCGACGCGTTCCACGAGGTCGCGGCGGTGCAGCGCTCGGTCTCCACGGCGCTGAGCCCGGCGCGCTGATCGTGTCCGGACTCGATTCCCGCGCCGCTCGCGCCTACCGGGATACGGCATACCCGGCGGAGCGGACTCCCTGGCGCGAGGCCACCTACAGCGTCACCGACCTCGAGCTCACGGGTCTCGATCCGGCCCGGGACGAGATCATCTCGTTCGCGACGGTGACCGTCGCCGCCGGGAAGGTCCGCTTTGACGACGCCCGCTACGAGCTGGTCCGTCCCAACCGCATGCCCGAGGCCGACACGATTCGCATCCACGGACTGCGCGAGGCCGATCTCGCCGACGCGCCACCACTCGAGGAGGTGCTCGACACGCTGCTCGAGGCGCTGACCGGCCGGGCGCTCGTGGCTCACGTGGCCGGAATCGAAGCGAGCTTCTTGAGCGCAGCGCTCGAGTCCTATGGGCTCACCCTGCGGAATCCGGTGGTCGACACCGCCGAGCTCGCTGTGGAGCTGGAGCGCCTGCAACGGAGACCGCTCCCGGAGACGGGCCATGAGGCACCCGCCGGCGCCGCCGTCTCCTCCCCCGGCCTCGGCGAGCTCGCGCGCTCGCTCGGCCTGCCGGTGCACCGCCCGCACCATGCCGACGGCGACGCGCTCACCACCGCGCAGGTTTTCCTCGCCCTGGCGACACATCTGGAGGCATTCGAGGATCCGCTCACTCTGGGCCGGCTTCAGCGACTGAGCGAGCGAGAGGACCGGTACAGGGCGTCGAGAATCGCTCGCCGGCTGATCAGTCGACTGGGTTTGTGAGCACGAGATCAGTGGTACCTTCGACTCAGGTGTGCCGGGAAGTCTGGTCGGCGTGTTGGCCCCCGAGAGAAAGGCACACCAATGACCTCACTGGACCACCTCGAAGCGCAGTTCGGATCCACGCGTTCGCGCTCCTCGCTGATGACACGGTTGTACGCCTTCCTCCATGGGCCGAGCCTTGATGCGGACCTGGCAGCGGGCGTTCGCCCCTCGGCGAGCCCGGCCCACCTTGCGCGCGCCGATCAGATCACAAGTTCACATGCCCGCCACCAGGTCCGGGCGGCACTGAAGCGAGCCGTCGTGGCCGCAAACGGACCCCGGCGGAAGACAGTGCACGCGCCACTGAACAGGCCCGGGATCCGGGCCTGCGGGGACGCGCTAAGCCGGCTTGCCGAGAGGATCGTCACGGCCGACAACCCGCGCGTGCAGGCGGTCGCAATCGCACGCCAGCTGGCGTTTGACGGGACCGGCGCGCTGTTCTTCCAGCCCAACCAGAAGCGAAGCGTCAGTCGGCTGAGGAACACGATCCAGGCGGCGCAGAGCGCCCTCACGGTGTCCGGCGATTTCGACCGGCCGCGTCGCGAGATCTCGGCCTAGGCGCGGATTCGCTCGCCCTTGGGGTCGAAGAGCGGCTCGGCCGCAATCTCGCCGTCGATCCAGCGCCCGAAGATCTCGACGGCCACCGCGGTTCCCGGCTCGGCATGCTCGGGCGGAATGTAGGCGTAGGCGATGGAGCTCTCCACCGTGTAGCCGTATCCGCCCGTCGTCACCCGTCCTCGGATCTCGCCACCGATCCTGACCGGCTCGTTGCCGAGGGCGACCGAGCGCGGATCTTCGAGGAGCAGGCAGCAGAGCTTCGTGCGCGGACCATGCTCCTTCGCCTCGACCAGTGCATCGCGGCCGATGAATCCACCCTCTTTATCGAGCTTCACGCAGAAACCGACGCCTCCCTCGTAGGGAGTCTCGTCGGGAGTGATGTCCGCGCCCCAGACGCGGTAGCCCTTCTCCAGCCGCAACGAGTCGATCGCCCGGTAGCCGCCCGCGACGATCCCGAGCGGCTCGCCCTCTTCCCAGAGCGCCCGCCAGAGTCCGGGTCCGTATTCCATCGGGCAGTAGAGCTCCCAGCCGAGCTCGCCGACGTAGGTGACTCGCAGGGCCCGCACCGGCACGTTGCCCACGGTGATCTCACGCACGTTCATGTAGGGGAACTCCTCGCTCTCGAGGCTCTGCGGGGTCAGCGGCTGTAGGACGTCCCGAGCCTTCGGTCCCCAGATCCCGAAGCAGGCCCACTGGGAGGTCGTGTCGTGCACCTGAACGCTCCCATCCGAGGGCAGGTTCTTGCGGATCCACTCGCGGTCATGGTTGCCGAAGGCGGTCCCCGTCACGATCGAAAACCGGTTCTCGTCGAGCCTGCCCACCGTGAAGTCGCACTCGATGCCCCCGCGCGAATTCAGCATCTGCGTGTAGGTGAGCTTCCCCACCTCCCGCGCCACCCGGTTGTCGCAGAGGCGTTCTACCGCCTCCGCGGCGCCGGACCCCTCGATCTCCATCTTCGCGAAAGAGGTCTCGTCGAAGATCACGGCCCCCTCCCGGGTAGCTCGGTGCTCCGCCCCGATCGCAGGCGACCAGTGCTGACCCGCCCAGCCACGCGGGCGAAGCGACTCGTCTCCGTCCTTCGCGTTCGACTCGTACCAGTTGACCCGCTCCCAGCCCGACTTCTCCCCGAACGCCGCCCCATGCTCGGCGTGCCAGGGATTCGCCGGGGAGGTTCGAAGGGGGCGCCCCGCCTCCCGCTCGTGATTCGGGTAGATGATGTCGTAGTAGGTCTCGTAGGTCTCCTTGATCCGCGCGTGGGTGTAGACAGGCGAGCGGTACTGCGCGCCGAAACGCCGGATGTCCATCTCCCACAGATCGACGCTCGGCTCGCCCTCGACGATCCACTCAGCCATCACCTTTCCGATCCCGCCGGCCCCGGCCAGGCCATGCGCGCAGAACCCGGCGGCCACGAACAGGCCGAGGACCGCCGTCTCGCCCAGGCAGAACTCGTTGTCCGGCGTGAACCCCTCCGGCCCGTTGATCAGCCGCATGATCCCGACCTCGTCCATCACCGGGACGCGGCGCTTCGAGTTCTCGGTGATCTCCTCGAAGCGATCCCAATCATCCTCGAGCAGGCGGCCGTTGAAATCGGCTGGGATCTCGTCCAGACCCGCGGTTCCGTGGGGCACGAACGCGGGCTTGCTCTGCCGCTCGTAGCCGCCCATCACCAGGCCCCCGCCCTCCTCCCGGTAGTAGATGAGCAGGTCCGGATCGCGCACCGTGGGCAGCGGGTTCTCGGGGTCCCGCTCACGGAACGGCTCCGTGATCAGGTACTGGTGCGACATCGGGAGGATCGGGATCCGCGCCCCGGCGAGGCGGCCGAGCTCCGCTCCGTACATACCACCGGCGATCACCACGACCTCCGCCTCGATCTCTCCGCGCTCCGTGTCGACGCCGCGCACCCTGCCGTCATCGACTGCGATGCCGGTGACGCGCGTGTTGGTGAAGATCTGGGCACCGCCACCCCGCGCACCGTCGGCGAGAGCATTGGCGAGCTGCGCCGGGTCGAGGTAGCCGTCCGTGGGAATCCAGGCCGCGCCGAGCACTCCGTCGGTCGACATCAGCGGGAACATCTCCTCGGCCTCCTTCGCCGAGACCATCTCCATCGGCAGGCCGAAGGTCTTGGCCCAGCCGGACTGCCGGCGGAGCTCCTCCATCCGCTCCTCGCTCGAGGCGAGGCGCAAGCCGCCGCACTCGGTCCAGCCGGGGTCGAACTCGGACTCATCCCCGAGCCGCCGATAGAGCTCGACCGAGTACATCATCATCTTGGTCAGCGAGACCGAGCCGCGCAGCTGCCCGACCAGACCCGCCGAGTGGAAGGTGGAGCCGGAGGTGAGCTGCGAGCGCTCGAGTAGGACGACGTCGTCCCAGCCGAGCTTCGCCAGGTGGTAGGCGATCGAAGTGCCGCCGACCCCGCCGCCGATCACCACGCAGCGAGCCCTGTCCGGCAGCTCAACCCGGCGGGCCATCAGCCATCCCTGGCCTCGTCGAGCCAGCGCTCGAAGCTCTCGTTCGCCGCCGTCTTCCTCATCCGAGCGAAGTGCGTGGTGGCGTAGTCCCTGAAGTCGAAGTCGAGGTCGGAGGCGACCGTCTGCACCACCCCCCACATGGCCTCGCGGAAGTCGGACATGAACAGCATCAGCCTCAGTGTCGCGATTCTCCTCGCGCCGGCCTCCTCGCCGAAGTAGTCATCGAGGAGCTCCGGATGCTGCGAGGGCTCGAGCTCGTTGTTGATGGCGAAGTTGGCGAGATCGAAGTAGCGGTCCCCCATGCCCGCGTACTCCCAATCGACGATCCAGATTCGCTCGCTTCCCCGCAGGAAGTTCCCGGCCAGCAGGTCGTTGTGGCAGGGGACGGGATCGTGCTCCGAGCCGGAGAGCGCCTCCTCGATCCGTCGGGCCGTCTCGTGGGCCTCGTCGTAGGCCTCCGGGATCTCGCCGCCGCGCGAAGCCGCCGTCTGCCGGTACTCCTCCACAACCCGGAAGGAATCGAAGGTGGTCGGCAGGCTCGCGCCGGAATCGTGGATCTTTCTCAGCTCCCCCATCAGGGTGCGCATCGTGTCGGGCTCTCGCAGGTCCTTCGGCTCCATCTCCCGGCACTCCACGAACTCCGTGACCAGACAGGGAGGGTCGTCGAGCTGCGCCGCCACCCGGGGCGCAACGCCGATTGCAGCGGCGTTCTCGTTCGCCTCGCGCTCCGCGTCCCGATCGATCCCGAGCAGATTCGTGTCCTTGCCCGGGACCCGGATCACATATTTCTTCCCGCCCAGAGTTACCAAGTAATTGCGATTCGTGATGCCGCCCGTGAGCGGCCTCGCCTCACCCTCCGGTTCGCCCAAGCTGGGCGACAAACTCTGGACGATCCGTCCTAGCTCATCCGACACACTTGATATCTCCCCGAATGCCACATAGGGTCACCTACGTCCACCGGTAACCCTTCTATCGCATCGAGGGGTCGAGGGGCTCGCCGGAACTTCCATTGAAGGAAGAGCAAGAGGAGGAGAAGGCGAATGGCACCTGAGGGCATCGGCGACGAGGCTGCTGAGCGGAAACGCCTGGATGACGAGCGACGCCTAGCGGAGCTCGGCTACAAGCAGGAGCTGGAACGCGGCTGGACGAGGTTCACGAACTTCGCGATCTCGTTTTCGATCATCTCGGTCCTGGCCGGGTGCTTCACGACGTTCTACATCGCGTGGAACAACGGCGGGCCGATCGCGATCTCGATCGGCTGGCCGGTGATCGCGCTGATCATCCTCACGGTCGCAGTGAGCATGGCCGAGCTGGCGTCGGCCTATCCGACGGCCGGCGGGCCCTACTGGTGGGCCAACAGCCTCGGCGGAACGGGCTGGTCGTGGTTCACCGGCTGGTTCAACGTCCTTGGCTTGATCGGGATCGTCGCCTCGGTGGACTACATCCTGGCGTTCTTCTTGACGCAGCTGTTCGGCCTCTGGGGCTGGGATCTCGGCTTCATCAACTTCGCCGACGACGTCCACATCGTCAAGGAGATCTTCGCCGTGTTCGTCGTCATCCTCGCGCTGCACGCGTTGATCAACATCTTCTCCCATCGCCTGCTGGCGCTTTTCAACAGCATCTCGGTGTTCTGGCACGTGGTCGGCGTCATCATCATCATCGGGATCCTGATCATCGTTCCCGATAATCATCAGAGCGCTGACTTCGTCTTCACGGAGAGGATCAACAACTCCGGGTTCGCCGGTGGATCGATCGGCGGTGGGACCTACTGGTTCCTCGTCCTACCGGTCGGCTTCCTGTTGACGATGTACACGATCACCGGCTATGACGCCTCGGCTCACGTGGCCGAGGAGACGTTCAACGCGGAGGAGGCAGCTGCGAAGGGCGTGTGGCAGTCGGTCGCGCTCTCGGCGGTGATCGGATGGTTCGTGCTGCTCGCGATCCTGTTCGCAGCGACCGACGTGAACGCCGTCAACGAGGGCTTCGGCACCTCGATCTCGGTCTTCACCTCGGCCGACATGAACCAGAACTGGGCGGAGGCGATCATCCTGATCGCGTGCATCGGCCAGTTCTTCTGCGGGATGGCCTGCGTGACGAGCTGCTCGCGGACGTTCTACGCGTTTTCGCGAGACCGCGCCGTGCCCGGCCACAGCATCTGGAGCCGGGTGAGCGCGAAGGGCGTGCCGACCAATGCAGTGCTGATGAGCTGCCTGCTCGCACTGCTGATCGTGCTGCCCGCGTACTTCGCCTCGGACAAGTACGTGCCCCCGGTCGCCTTCTTCGCGGTCACCGCGATCGGCACCGTCGGGCTCTACATCGCCTACGTGACGCCGGTGTATCTGCGCTGGCGTGCCGGCGACTCGTTCCAGGTCCGCTCCTGGAACCTCGGGCCGAGGTACAAGTGGATCAACCTGATTGCGGTGATCTTCGTCGTGCTCATGTTCATCGACCTCTGCCTGCCGTACTCCAGCCTCGGAGTTCCCTGGGAGTCCGATTTCGACTGGAGCTTCTTCAACTACACCCCACTCGTCGTCGCGTTGGTCCTGATCGGGACCGGCCTGGCGTGGGTGCTGGGCGCAAACAAGACCTACAAGGGGCCGGTGAAGACGATCGAGGAGGACGTCGCCACCAGGGACTGACCCGGCCCGACAAGCACTGCGCGGCCGCCCGATTCCAACGGGAAGCGGGATTTAGGCCGCCCACTCGACCCGCGTTTAGCGCGGGTCGAGTGTTTTAGGGATCGGCTATTGACATATGCTCTGGGCAGGGTGTGCCGGGAAGGCTGGTCGGCGGTCCCGTCGTCGACCCAAGGAGGGCCCGGTGCTGCGAAGGGGGCGCCCGAGCGGCCAGGGGATTCTCTTCATCGCCTTCGCCTTCACGGTGATGGCGGACCCGGTGTCATCGATCGCGTATGCGATCGAGTCGGCGCTGCGGCACCTGGACGGCGACCTCGGCGACCTGTTCCTGACGATGGGTCTGGTGATCGCGACGATCGCGGTGATCGCCGCCACCTACCACCAGCTGATCCGGCGCTTTCCGGAGGGCGGCGGAGGGGCCCGCAGCGTCGGCACTGCCTACGGCGACGCCTGGGCGTTCATCCCGCTCGGAGCCCTGCTGGTGGACTTCGTGATCACGGTGGCGATCAGCTGCGCGGCGGGGGCCGCGTCGATCATCGCCTACGTGCCGGGCCTCGCTTCCGAGCGGGTCGTCCTGGCCCTCCTGCTGACGGCGCTGGTCGCCACCGGGATCTCGTTCGGCCACCGCGGCAGGGTGGGCTTCGCCGCGGCGACGCTCCTGTTCCTCGCACTGGCAGCGATCATGATCGCCGCCGGCGCCTTCGGTGGAACCCAGGCGCCCGTCAACGAGACCGACCACGCGCCGCTGGTCGCTGATGCCGCTCTGATTCCCGCCCTCCTGGCTATGCCGCTCGCGATGGCGCTTGCGACGGGGATCGAGGCTCCATCCGACGCGATCGCTCAGCTGGGCGGCCTGGGCCGGGGAGACCGCCGCCGGTTCGGGCAGTGGACGATCTGGCTGACGGTCGGGATCGTCGGGGTGCTCACCATCGGGATCTCGACGCTCGCGATCGTTCGCGGGGTCGGCCTGCCTCCCTCCGACTCGACCCTGCTCGCGGAGGTCGCCCGCAGCAGCCTTGGCGATGGGGCCGTGTTCGCCGCCTTCCAGGCGGCCAGCGCCCTGCTGCTGCTCGCGGCCGCCGCGTCCTCCTACCTCGCCGCGTCCGGTCTGCTCAAGGCGCTCGCGCTGGTCGGGGCGAATCGCGAGGATGGCGGCCTGGTGCCGGCCCGCTTCGCGGTGCTCAACCGCTTCCATGTCCCGCCCTGGGGAATCCTGGTGGTGCTGATGGCGTCGGCGGCATTGATCGTGGCCGCCGGCGGGCGCGATCAGGAGATCGTGCGCTACTACGCAGTCTCGGTATTCGCCGGCTTCCTCGGCGCGACACTCGGCTGCGCGAGACTCTCCCATCGGGATGGGAAGCGCGCCGAGCTCGCCGTGAATCTCGTTGGCGCGGTCGTGGTCGCGTTCGTGCTGTCGCTCAATGTGGCGCGCCCGGCCGGGGTGATCGTCCTCACTGCCGCCGGATTGGTCGCCGGCTACCTCTACGTGGTCTGGGTGAGGCGCGGGCGACCGGCCGGGGTCGCCGAGGCGGAGCTGAAGGCCGAGGCCGCCACGCCGCCGCCGGTCGGCGCATCTCAGACCTGATCGGGTCCGCGAGCTAGCGCGGATCGAGAGCCTCGGTGGCGCGCACGAAGTCCTTCCAGCGCTCGTGCTCGCCGTCCCGCCACGTCTCGTCGCGCTCCGGTTCGACCCGGCGGTCGGCGGGCAGCAGGTCGGGCAGATCGGTGAGGGATCCGATCACGCCGGCGCCCACCCCGCCGAGCGCGGCGGCTCCGAGCACCGTCGCGTCGGCGCCGGCCGCCTCGACGGGCGCGCCGATCGCGTCAGCCTGGAGCTGGAGGAGGAGCGGCTCGTTGGTGAGGCCGCCGTCGACGCGGAGAGTCTCGACCGGCGAGGTCTCGCGGATTGCCGCGACCACGTCGGCAACCCGCCAGGCGATCCCCTCGAGCGCGGCGCGCGCGACGTTCTCACGGGTGGTGCCGCCGTAGATCCCGGAGATCACGGCGCGGGCGTTGGGTCGCCACCACGGCGCGCCGATCCCGGCCAGCCCCGGGAGGACGCGAGCGCCGGCGGAGGTCTGGGCCTCGCGGGCGAGCTTGCTGAGCTCGGGCGGGCTTGCGGCGATGCCGAGCTGATTGCACATCCACTCGAGCATCGCCCCGGCGGCGAAGACGCCGCCGTCGAGGGCGTACTCGACCTTGCCATCGATGCGCCAGGCGACGGTCGGCAACAGGCCTCCCGCCGGCTCCGGCGCCCCCTCCCCCACGTGCGCGAGGACGAAGACGCCGGTGCCGTACGTCGCCTTCACGCGTCCCGGCTCAACGCAGGCCGCCCCGGCCAGCGCCGCCTGCTGGTCGACGGTCTGTCCCCGGAAGGGGAGCTCGACCGGCCAGCTCTCGTGCCGCAGGGTCCCGAGCTCGCCGGTGCTGTCGCGGATCTCCGGCAGGACCTCGATCGGCACGCCGAAGATCTCGCACAGGCGCTCATCGAAGCTGCCGGGCTTGTCGATCCGCTGCAGCTGGGTTCGCGAGGCGGTGGCGGGCTCGGTGGCGAAGCCGGCGCCGAGCCGGTCGCAGAGGAACGAATCCACCGTTCCCATCCGCAGACGACCCTCCTCCCGGGCCTTCTTCACGTCGTCGTTGTGACGCAGCAGCCAGGCGAGCTTGGCTGCGGAGAAGTAGGGGTCGAAGGGCAGGCCGCTGAGCTCCTTGACCTCCTCCTCCTCGTCAGCGAGCTCGTCCAGGATCTCCTGTGAGCGCTTGTCCTGCCAGACGACGATCGGGCTGAGCGGCTGGCCGCTCTGCGAGTCCCAGGCCAGCACGGACTCGCCCTGGTGGTCCAGCCCGCAGGCGATCACCTCGCCGTCCGCGCTCTCGAGAAGCTCGGCGATCGACTCGGTGACCGTGACGAGGACCTCCTCGCCGCTCTGCTCCACCCAACCCTCCTCCGGGTGGCGATTGACCTTGTCGCGGCGCGCCTCCGCCACCGGCTGCAGACGCTGGTCGAAGAGCGCGGCCTTGACGCCCGTGGTCCCCTCGTCGATGCCGAGCAACATCCCGTCGCTCATGCGCTGACCCTATTCGACGGAGACCACCACGGGGCCGCCCGACGGATCCACCCGCGCGGCCCAGCCGGCCGGGATTTGAGCCGAGCGACCGGGAACGAGGCGACGTTGGCGGCCTCTCCAGAGCTCGCGGCCGTCCTGACGCACGCTGATCCTGGGGCGGCGGCGGATGCCGCGCGAGCGCAGCAGGAAGCGGTCCCGGGCCGGCGGATGAGCCGAGGCGAGCAGGAGGTTCGGCACGACCCAGGCGAGCGGGCTCCGGGCCGCCAGCCGGATCTGCGCCGGCCACTCACCCCGCCCCCTCAGGTAGGCGGCGATCGGCGCCGCCGCATGGCGCCCGTCGAGCGCGCAGATGTCAGCGGTCTCCGCGGGATGCACGAGGTTGCCGGCCGCGAACACGCCGGGCCTGGTCGTGCGGAACGCCGGGTCGACCAGCGGCCCGAGCGTCCCCGGATCGAGCTCGCAGCCGGCCATCACGGCGAGCTCGTGGTCCGGGATCCAGTCCGCGGTGAAGATCACCAGGTCGCACTCGACCTCGCGGGTCCGACCCGAGTCGAGCTCGGTGAGCTCGACGGACTCGACCCGGTCGCGGCCGCGGATGTCCGTGACGGCGGTGCGGGTCCAGACGGGCGCCCGATAGCGGACCGCGGCCCCGGCGCGGAACGCACCGAGCGACTGATGCTTCGGCAGGTCCGTGACCAGGCCCGCGACCGAGGCTCCGGCGTGAGCGAGCGTCGCGATCGCCGAGAAGCTGACGTGCTCCGCCCCGACGATCACCGCCCGATCCCCCACCCTCATGCCTCTGAGGTGGACCAGCTGCTGGAGCGTGGACGTGGTCATCACGCCGGGCGGGCGCGAGCCCGGCACCAGCCGGGCCGAACGTGGGCGCTCCCGGCACCCGGTCGCGAGCAGCACGGCGGGCGCCTCGATCTGCCGGCGGCCTTCGGGGCCGGTCAGCTTCAGGCCGCGCGCACCCTCCCAGCCGGTGGCCATCGTCTCGGGGACGAGCTCGACGCCTGCCTTGACCGCGAGGTCGCGATAGCGCTCGGCATAGCGCGGGCCGGTGAGCACCGTGCGTAGGTCGCGCAGCCCGAAGCCGGTGTGGTCGGAGTGGCGCGGGATCCCGCCGGCCTCCCGCTCGCGCTCGATCACGGTGACGGGCTCGATGCCGAGGCGGCGGAGCTCGAGCGCGGCGGCCAGGCCGCACGGCCCGCCTCCGATGACGACCGGCCCATCCTCAATCCCCATCGCTCGCCTCCAGCGCCGCGGCGACCTCGGCGCCGCAGTAGAAGCCCTGGCAGCGGCCCATCAGGGCGCGCGTGCGGCGGCGCAGCCCGTCGGCGTCCGCCGGCGGGATCGGTCCGCGCAGGGCGGCGTCGATCTCGCCGCGAGTCACCCGCTCGCAGAAACAGACGATGCGGCCGTAGTCGGGGGTCCGCCCGATCAGCTCGTCGTCCTGGTAGGGCCGTGAGCCGAACTCGCCGATGTTCGGCATCCGGAGCGCCGTCTCGGCGGCTGGGTCGGAGAGCTCGAGGCCCGCATCCCCGAGCGCCTCCCGCACCCACTCGGCGATCGCCAGCGCGCCGCTGATGCCGGTCGACCGGATCCCGCCGGCGCACACGTAGCGCTGCTCGGGATGGGCCCTGAGCTGGTAGTCGCGGTGCTCGGTCGCCGCGCGGAGTCCCACGTACGTCGCCGTGACCTCCTGGCGAACGAGCCGAGGGATGATCCGCTCGCCCGCCTCCATCAGCGAGGCGAGGCCCGCCCCGGTCGTCGAGCGGTCCGTCTTGTCCTGGAGGTCATCGGCGGTGGGCCCGAGCAGGACGTTGCCGTAGACGGTCGGCGAGACCAGCACGCCCTTCGTCTTCTCCGTCGGGACCGGGAGCAGCACATGGTTGATGAGCCCGCGGGCGAGCTTGTCGAAGACGATCAGCTCGCCGCGGCGCGGGGTCACCTTGAAGTCCGAGTGCCCGAACATCGCGTCGACCTCGTCGCTGCGCAGGCCCGCGGCGTTCACG
>JBKPLC010000129.1:0-7784 GCA_046731495.1 Actinomycetota bacterium
TCGCCGTTGAGCCCCCTCCACCGGCGTCCGTACCGGTCAGCTTCACGACGTTCCCCGACGAGGTCTGGGCTGCCCCGCGGAGCTGGGTCGAGGTGGCGTACCCCGACCTCGCGTACTTCAACGAGGTCGACCGGGGCGGCCACTTTGCCGCCTGGGAGGAGCCCGAGCTCTTCTCGACCGAGGTGCGGGCTGCGTTCCGCTCGCTGCGCTAGCCATGGCCCTGTGCATATGCCCTCGTTCGCCGGCGCGACCGAGTGGCTGAACTCCGAGCCACTCGGCGTCGCCGAGCTGCAGGGCCACGTCATCCTGGTGAACTTCTGGACGCTGACGTGCATCAACTGGCTGCGCCAAGAGCCCTACGTTCGTGCGTGGTCGCAGGCCTACCGCGACGACGTGCCGTCGCCTGGTCGCCGGACACCGGCTTCGTCGAGGCGACGCGGCGCCGCGGCCTGGAGATCATGGACCGGGTCGGGGGCGGCGACAGCTTCGCCTCCGGCCTGCTCTACGGGCTGCTCACACTGGGCGACCTGGCCGCCGCCGTCGAGTACGGGGCGGCGCACGGAGCGCTCGCGATGACGACTCCCGGCGACACGTCGACCGCCCGGCTGCCCGAGGTCCGGCGGCTGGTAGAGCACGGCGGGGCGCGGGTTCAGCGGTGATGAGCGCCCGGATGAATCTCGGCGCGTCCGGCCGCTTGCACACGCTGCGTGCACTTGGTAGAACTCGTCGATGCGTATCGACGATACGTATCGATGGGAGCGAGGTTGACCAAGTTCACGAGCAAGGACGTCGCACGGCTGGCGGGTGTCTCGCAGAGCACGGTCTCGTACGTGCTCAGCGGCAAGCGGCCGATCTCCGAGGCCACGCGGCAGAAGGTGCTGAGCGCCATCGAAGGGCTGACCTACCAGCCCAACGCGGGCGCGCGGGCCCTGGCCAGCCAGCGCACAAGCGTCATCGGCCTCGTCATCCCGTTCCACCCCAGCGTCGACGCTGTCGCGCAGCTGCCGTTCATCCAGACCATTGCCGCAGCCGCCCGGGCTCATGAGCACGACGTGCTGCTCGTGACGTCGGACGAGGGGTCCCCTGGCCTCCAGCGCCTCGCGGGCCGGTCGTTGTGCGACGCGATCGTGGTCATGGACATCGAGGCCCGCGACGAGCGCGTGCCCGTGGCCGCCTCCCTCCCCGTGCCGGTCGTTCTGATCGGCGTCCCTGAGGACCCGGGGGACCTCTACTGCGTGGACCTCGACTTCGCCGCCGCGGCACACCTGGCGGTCGACGAGCTCGCGGCCACCGACCACGACCGGATCGCGTTCATCGGCTACCCGGCGGAGACGCTCCGGCGCGACCTCAACTACGTCCGTCGCTTTCGGGACGCGGTGAGGGCCCGAGCCGCCGAGCGCGGCCTGCCGCTCGAGCTAATCGAGCCCGTTGAGCCTGGGCGGGCGGCGGCCGACGCGGCGGTCCGCCGGGTCTTGGCGCGGCGCGACAACGCTCGGCTCGGCGTGGTGGTCGCAAACTCCCCCGCCAAGCAGCATGTCCTTCACGCCTTGAGCGCGGCCGGCGCGGTCCCCGGCCGCGACGTTTCCGTGATCGTGCTCTGCCAGGACATCGCCGCGGAGGAGATGGAGCCGGCGGCGACGAACGTGTCGACTGAGCAGCGCGACGTCTCCCGGCGCACCATGGAGACGCTGTTCTGGCTGCTCGAGCCGACACCCGGGCCACCCCCTCCCGCGATCGATCTGCTCATGCCGCGGCTTACGCGCCGCCAGACGGTCATGCCCCCGCCCCGACGGAAGCGTCGCTAGGGAGAAGCGCTCGGTGGCCGTCGCGCTCGCACGCCGTCAATCGATACGCATCGACAGCAACCCGGCCGCATGGCGGTCGCAGCACCGGGCGCCGCGCGGGCGTCCCGGAGAGAGGAGAGCCGCATGTCCCGCGTTTCCTTGACGCTCGTCGCGGCGTTGATGGTGCCACTCGCCCTCACGGCCTGCGGGGGCAACGACGGCGGCGATAAAGGCGCAGCGTCGTCGTCGAACTCGGTGAAGAGCCTCCGCGTGCTCGACTACTACGCGAACGAGCCCGACAAGACCGTGTACGCCAATGTGCTCGACGCCTGCGGCAAGGCCAACGGCGTGAGCATCCAGCGCGAGGCGGTGCCCGGCGATACGCTGATCCAGAAGGTGCTGCAGCAGAGCTCGTCCAAGACGCTTCCGGACGTGCTCATGCTCGACAACCCGGACCTCCAGCAGATCGCGGCCACGGGAGCGCTGGCGCCGCTCGATCAGTTCGGCCTGTCCGCCGAGGGGTATGCCAAGGGCGTAGTCGACGCCTCGACCTACAACGGCAAGCTCTATGGCCTCCAGCCCATCACCAACACCATCGGGCTGTTCTACAACAAGGACATCCTGAACAAGGCGGGCGTCGAGCCGCCTAAGACCTGGGACGAGCTGCGAGCCGCAGCGAAGAAGCTGACCCGCGGCAAGCAGTACGGGATCGCGTTCTCTGCCCCGGCGAACTACGAGGGCACGTGGCAGTTCCTCCCGTTCATGTGGTCCAACGGCGGGGATGAGAAGAACATCGCCACGCCGCAGACCGCCGCGGCGCTGCAGTTCCTCGTCGACCTGGTCAAGGACGGGTCCGCGTCGAAGTCCGTAGTGAACTGGACGCAAGCCGACGTCAATGACCAGTTCAAGGCCGGCAACGCCGCGATGATGATCAACGGCCCATGGCAGTTCCCCGTCCTCAACGCCGTGAAGTCGCTGCATTACGAGGTCGTGCCCACGCCCGCCCCCAAGCCGGGGGCGACTGTGGTGTCGCCGCTGGGTGGCGAGACATGGACGGTGCCGCAAACGGGAAACAAGGCGCGCCAGCAGAAGGCGGCCAAGATCGTCGAGTGCCTGAACACGGACGCCAATCAGCTGCTGCTGGCCAAGGAGCGCCAGACCGTGCCGACCAAGACGGCGCTGCAGGACAAGTTCATCGCCGAGCAGCCGACGATGAAGGCCTTCACCGAGCTCGTCCAGACGGCGCGGGCGCGCACCGGTGAGCTCGGCGCGGAATGGCCGAAGGCCGCCACCAAGATCTACACGGCCGAGCAGGCCGCTCTGACCGGCCAGGCGGCGCCGCCCAAGGCGCTCGAACAGGCGCAGAATGGCTAGCGTGACCCCGGCGGGGGCGATGGTCGCCCCCGCCCGCCGGCCGCGCCGCACCTGGAGGACACGACGTCGAGCCGTCGAGGCGCTGTTCCTGGCGCCGGCGGTTGCGTACCTGCTCCTGTTCTTCGGCTACCCGGTCGTCAAGAACGTCGTGATGGGGTTTCAGGAGTACACGAGCGCGACGTTCTTCACCGGCGTCGCGCCGTGGGTGGGACTCCAGAACTACAGCGACGTCATCCACTCCGCCGTGTTCTCCAAGGCGACGGTGAACACGCTGCTGTTCACCGTCGGCTCCATCGCCGGGCAGTTCACCATCGGCCTGGCCCTGGCGATCTACTTCCAGCGCCGGTTTCCCTTGAGCGGCGTGCTGCGGTCGCTGCTGCTGCTGCCCTGGCTGATCCCGCTGATCGCGTCCAGCGCGGTCTGGCGCTGGATCCTCGACCAGGACAACGGTGCGTTGAACCGCGTGCTCGCCGTCATCCCGGTCGTGGATGACCCAGGCTGGCTGACCAGCACATCGCTTGCACTGATCGCCGTGATCTTGGTGAACATCTGGATCGGCATTCCCTTCAATGCCGCCATCCTCTACGGCGGCCTGAAGGACATCCCGGAGGAGATGTACGAGGCCGCGGCGCTGGATGGCGCCACGGGGTGGAAGGCCTTCCGCTACATCACCTGGCCGCTGCTGCGCCCCGTGGTGAACGTCGTGCTCGTGCTCGGCGTGGTCTACACGCTGAAGGTGATCGACATCATTCTCGGGCTGACGAGGGGCGGGCCGGCGAACGCCACCCAGACGATGGCCACGCAGTCCTACCACCTGTCGTTCACCGAATTCAACTTCGGACAGGGCGCCGCGATGGGCAACCTCCTGGTCGTCGTCTCGCTGGTGTTCGCGACGCTGTACCTGCGCGCGAGCCGCCGGTCGCTGACATGACGTCGCTCACTGACGCGCGGCCCGCTCTCGCACCGCGCCGGCGACGCGCGAAGCGGCTGCGTCCGCGGAACCAGGGCGGCCTCTGGCACACGCTGATCGGGGTGCTCATCCTCGCCGTCTTCTTGTTCCCCGTGTACTGGATGCTCAACGTCTCGCTCCAGCACTCAAGCGGGGCCGTTGCCACCCCCTGGCTGCCGACGGACCTGAGCCTGCACGGTTACTCCAAGGCGCTGCACGACCAGGGCGGCCACCTGCTCACCAGCCTGGTGATCGCGCTGGGCACCGTGGGCTTCAGCCTGCTCGTCGCCGCGCCGGCGGCGTACGCCCTGGCCCAGTCACGCATCCGCGGCGCGGGCGTCGTGCTGCTCGTGATTCTGATCAGCCAGATGATCCCGGGGATCGTCGTGGCCAATGCGCTGTACAGCGCATATTCCAACCTCGGGCTACTCAACTCGGTGTGGGGACTGATCCTCGCCGACTCCACGCTCGCGATTCCGTTCTCGATGCTGATCCTACGGGCGTTCATGCTCACGCTGCCGCCCTCCGTCTTGGAGGCGGCGGAGGTGGACGGCGCGGGGCCGGTGCGGGTGTTCGTGTCGATCGCGCTGCCGCTCTCACGCAACGCGCTGATCACAGCCGCGCTGTTCAGCTTCCTGTTCGCATGGGGTGACTTCCTGTTCGCACTCACCCTCACCACCACCGAGGACGTGCGGCCCGTGACACTCGGCCTCTACACCTACGTCGGGGCGTTCGTGGCCGATTGGAGCTCGGTCATGGCCACCGCGATGATGGCTTCGCTGCCGGCGCTCCTGCTGCTCGTGGTCGCCCAGCGCTACATCAACGCCGGCGCGACCGCCGGCGCTGTCAAGTGACTCGAAAAGGAGAAGGAGTGACGACGTTCACTGGTGATGGTGATGCTCTCGAGGTCCGCCACCTGCATGAGGTGATCCGCATCGAACCGTGGGGGCGCGACAGCGTGCGCGTCCGCGCCGCGCACGGCGCGCTGCCCGAGTCGGATTCGGGGGCGCTCCAGGAGCGGCCGTCGGGTGCATCGGCGGAGGTGGCGGCGGGCGATGGCGGCGGGCGGCTGGTCAACGGCGCGCTCACAGTCGAGGTGGGGATGCCCGACACGGACGGTCCGTCGCCCACGCCGTTGCTGCGTTTCGTGCGCACCGCGACCGGCGAGGAGCTCCTAGCGGAGGAGCGAGTGCACTATTGGTGGCCGGGCTCGCGCGTGTACTACGGCAACCGCTCCGGCGCCGGGGAGCTGCACCAGCAGTTCCGCGCCTATCCGGGCGAGCGTATCTTCGGCCTCGGCCAGCGCACGCATGGCCGGCTCGACCACAAGGGGTTGGCGCTCGACCTCGTGCAGCGCAACGCGGAGGTCTCGATCCCGTTCGCGCTGAGCAACCGGGGCTACGGCTTCCTCTGGAACAACCCGGCCGTCGGGCGGGTGGAGTTCGCCGAGAACGCCACGCGCTGGACCGCCTCGCAGGCGCGCGCCATCGACTACTTCGTCACCACCGGGACACCAGCCGAGATCCTCGCGCGGTACGCCGATGCCACCGGCCACGCGCCGCGTCTCCCGTCGTGGGCGAGCGGCTTCTGGCAGTCCAAGCTGCGCTACCGCAGCCAGGAGGAGCTGCTCGAGGTGGCGCGCGAGCACCGCCGGCGCGGGCTGCCGCTCTCGGTCATCGTCGCCGACTTCTTCCACTGGACGGCGATGGGCGACTACCGCTTCGACCCGGCCGAGTACCCCGACCCCGAGGCGATGATGCGCGAGCTGGACGAGCTGGGCGTGCGGCTCATGGTCTCGATCTGGCCGACGGTCTCACCGCTGTCGGAGAACTTCTCCGCGCTGCGGGACGCGGGGATGCTCGTGGGCGCCGACCAAGGCGTCGAGTTCCAGCTCACGATCCGCGACAAGGGGATGGACGTGCCGATGCCGGTCGCGTTCTACGACCCCACGAACCCGCGCACGCGCGAGCGGATCTGGTCGGTGGTCGAGCGCAACTACCACGACCTCGGCGTGCGGGTGTGGTGGCTGGACGCGTGCGAGCCCGAGATCAACCCCGGACACCCGGCGAATCTGGCGTTCCACGCCGGGCCCGGCGCAGAGGTGGCCGGGATCTATCCGCGCGACAACGCGCGCCTGTTCGCGGAGGGCATGACGGCTGCGGCGAGCTCACCCGAGGAGGCCGAGACCGTGTTGCTGTGCCGCTCGGCGTGGGCCGGACAGCAGCGCT
Source organism: Actinomycetota bacterium (assembly GCA_046731495.1). Lineage (GTDB taxonomy): Bacteria > Actinomycetota > Thermoleophilia > Solirubrobacterales > 70-9 > DASUPK01. The sequence continues at coordinate 6,336 of JBKPLC010000129.1, forward strand.
ACTCGGCCGCGGTGTGGTCGGGAGACATCCCGGCGACCTGGGACTCGCTGCGCCGGCAGGTCCGGGCCGGCCTGAGCATCGGCATCGCCGGCATCCCCTGGTGGACGACGGACATCGGCGGCTTCCACGGCGGCGACGCGGCCGACGAGGCGTACCGCGAGCTGATGGTGCGCTGGTTCCAGTACGGGGCGTTCTGCCCGTTGTTCCGGCTGCACGGCGATCGCGAGCCGCGAACGCCGACGGGCTGGGACATGACCGGTGGGCCGAACGAGGTCTGGGCGTTCGGCGAGGAGGCCTACGGGATCATCCGCGAAGTGATGCTCATGCGGGAGCGGCTGCGGCCGTACCTGCACGCGCAGCTCGACCGCGCCTCCACCGAGGGGCTGCCCGCCATGCGCCCGCTGTTCGTCGACTTCCCCGACGACGAGCGAGCGTGGGCGGTCGAGGACCAGTTTATGTTCGGGTCCGACGTGCTGGTCGCTCCGGTGCTCGAGGCCGGCGCGCGACGCCGCCGGGTATACCTGCCGGCGGGCGCGAGCTGGACGCACGCATGGAGCGGTACGGAGCGCGAGGGCGGCTCTGTGATCGACGAAGACGCGCCGCTCACCGAGATTCCGGTCTATCTGCGCGATGGCAGCAGTGTGCCCGTTGTCGCCGATTAGCTCGGAAGAGTGCGCACGACTCGCCGGGCGCGCTCAGCTCAGGTGAGAAGCGATTCGTCGCGCGGCAATGCTGCGATCGATGTCGTCGCGCCGTCGAGGACGAGCCGCATCGTGGGCGCCCACGTCCCCGAGGCGCGCGCGTGCGCCTCCTGGGCTGGCGCGTGTCTGACATCGCCTCCGTCGCGCCAGTGGCAGTCGAGGAAGCTCACGACGCGCAGACCGGCAAGACGAGCCACGCGTACGCCTGATCGGTCGGCCCGGGGATTGCGGATCGCGAGCCCGGAGCCGTTGAGCGGTTTCCACGCGCCGGTCAGCCCGGTGGCCACGAACCCGTAGAGGCCGGTCGGCGTCGACCCAGGCGGGTGAAACGCCTGCGGATGCGTGAGCACCGGACGCAGCAGCTGGCGCTATGCGCGGAACCCGGAATTCTCGGCGTCGCTGCCGAGGGATCGCGCCAAACGAATCCGAGTGCGCCGCGAAAGCGCGGCGGAATCGACGCTGAGCAGAGCGCTGCGACGGGCGGTATGTGGATGCCAGCGTGGGACCGGACGGGTCTGCCTGACGGGTGGCGGTTGACGAATCCCGATTTCGGTCCGGGCACGCAGCTGCACCTTCGGTGCGGTGAAACCTGTGAGCGATGCTCGTCGCTGATTGGGCACTCAACTCCGATCCGGTGCCCAAACCCTCGGGAAAAGACCGCAAAATGCGCACATCGCGCCGACATTGGATCAGCGCTCGATTCGGGCCCGTTGCAGCGATTTCGCCATGGTTAGAGGGTTAGCGTCTC
>JBKPLC010000130.1:0-7977 GCA_046731495.1 Actinomycetota bacterium
GTCGATCACCGCCCGCGGGGTGGCGATCAGGTCGACCGGCAGGTCATGCGCGGTGGTCTGCAGGTGCTCGCGGAGAATTTGGATCGGATGAACCGTCGTCGCGACCGTCGTGTGGTCGTTGATCTTGCCGGCGTGGATCAACAGTCCGTACTCGAGATCTGAGAAGCCGCCGCCCTTGCCGACGCGCGCGCCGCTCAGGTTGACGGCGACCGAGCCGCAGAGAACGAAGTCGATGTCCGGCAGGTCCTCCTCGGCGACCACTCGGCCGTGGCGCATGGCGCCCTTGATCGTCGCCGCCTCCCGCACCTGCTTCGCCGACAGCGTGCGCGGCTCGAGCAGCCGGAACGGGTGAGGGTCGCGTAGTCGCGGCACGGCCATGATCAGTGTCTTGCCCTCCTCGAGCGCCGAGCGGCGGGCATGCGTCTGGGGCGAGTCCGGGTTGACCTTGATGACCTGCGCCCGCTTCCAGAGGCGGTGGCCGGCGAGCTTCTCGGCCGCGAGCTTGGCACCGGCGAAGTTGGGAATCCTGCCCTCGGCTCCAGGGAAGCGGGAGACCCCCTCTGCTTCCATCCGCTTCCACACGTCCCTGCGAACCTGATCCTTGGTCCGCATCAGGGGCGAGTGGGGAGGGGAGACATGCCGTCGGGCATCCTAAAGTGGGGCCGGTCGGCTCGGCCGATTACCCGCAAACGCCCTTGCGAAACGTGATCCGCGCAGGACCCGGCTGACCCGAAACGTAGAATTCAGCAGCACGGGAAAGCTGTCTTCGACTCAGACGTGCGCTCAAGACTGAACAGGCAACACAAGCTCCTGATCGCCCTGGCGGCCCTGATCACTCTGGGCCTGCTGCTGGCCGTGGGCGTCTGGGCGTACGACGACGCGCAGAAGGACAAGATCGCGGACGGCATCACGATCGGCGGAGTCGACGTCGGAGGCCGCGACGCCGATCAGGCCCGAAAGATCATCAAGCGCGAGGTCGTTGAGCCGCTGCAGCAGCCCGTGGTCGTGGCCTATGACGGCAAGGACTACACGCTGTCCCCGAAGCAGCTTCACGAGACGGCCGACATCGACGGCATGGTCCAGGAGGCGATCGATCGCAGCCGCGAAGGCACCATCTTCGACCGCGTCACCCGGTACGCCAGCGGTGGCGAGGTGAATGCCGACCTCGAGCCACGCGTCAAGTACGACAAGGGGGCGGTCAAGGACTTCGTGAACCAACTCGCCGATGAGCTCAATCAGGACCCCTCCGATGCGTCGGTCGTGCCCTCGGACGGTGGGGTCAAGCTCCAGAAGCGGGCGGGTGAAGCGGGGCTCGCCGTCGAGAAGGGGCCGACGACGAACGCCATCTATGAGGCCGCCCAGTCGCCCGGGCGCGACCAGGCGGTCCATCCCGTTGTCAAGGAGACGAAGCCGGAGGTCACCACGAAGGACCTCCCCCACGCCTACGCCCGCTACATCGTCATCAATCGCTCGGCCTTCACGCTGAGGTTCTTCCACCACCTCAGGCTCGAGAAGGCGTACCCGATCGCCGTCGGCCAGCAGGGCCTGGAGACTCCGGCCGGGCTCTACCACGCTCTGGACAAGCAGGTGAACCCGTCCTGGCACGTTCCGAACTCGGCGTGGGCCGGCTCCCTCGCCGGACAGGTGATCCCGCCCGGCCCCGCCGACCCGCTGAAGGCCCGGTGGATCGGGATCTTCGACGGCGCGGGCATTCACGGCACGGATGACATCGGGTCGCTGGGGTCAGCCGCCTCGCACGGCTGCGTGCGCATGTCGATCCCGGACGTGATCGATCTCTACGACCGCGTCGAGGTCGGCGATCCGATCTACATCCTGTAGCTGCATCCGGTAACGCAGGGGCCGCGCGCGCCGCGGCGAAGTTATGTACATGCGCGAGGCGACTCGTGACGAAGCCCTGAGCGCTCCCTGGAGCGCGGCAATGTCGCTCTTCGACCGCGACCTGGCAGTCCGCTCGGCCGCCGAGGCGACCCGCCGGGCGTACGCCAACGACATCGGGCAGCTCGCCGCGTGGGCCACCGAGCACGGCAAGGATCCCGTGAAGCTCGGCCATCGGGACCTCCGGCGCTACGCGGCATCGCTCTCGGACCGCGGCCTCTCCAAGGCGGCCGTGGCTCGCAAGCTCGCGGCGATCCGCTCCTTCTACGACGCGCTGCTCCGCAACGGCGAGCTCGCGGCGAACCCGGCCGATCTGGTCGCCACCCCCAAAAAGGACCGCAAGCTCCCTCGCGTCCTCACCCGGGAGGAGATGCAGACTCTCCTGGATCAGATCCCCGCCAGGACACCGCTCGAGATGCGCGATCGCGCCATGCTGGAGCTCGCCTACTCGTGTGGGCTCCGCGCGGAGGAGGTCATCAATCTGGACCTCGACTCGCCGGACTTCGACGGGGAGCGCCTGCGCATCGAGGGGAAGGGCGGCAAGACACGGCTGGTCCCGATGGGGGAGCCCGCCCAGGCGGCGCTCCGGCGTTACCTGGAGCGCGGCCGGCACGCTTTGCTTGGTGCGGGGACCGAGAATGCATTGCTTGTCTCGAAGAGTGGGCGGCGCCTCCATCCTTCGGATGTCCGCCGCAGGCTGCAGCGCTGGGTCCGGGAGGCGGCGATCGCGGGCGGCGTCTCACCGCACGCGCTCCGGCACTCCTTCGCCACCCACCTGCTCGAGGGCGGAGCGGATCTCCGGACCATTCAGGAGCTGCTCGGTCACTCGAGCCTCTCGACCACGCAGGTCTACACGCAAGTCGAGCCCTCCTGGCTGCAAAGCCAGTACGCTCGCAGTCATCCCCGCGCTTGAGGAATCCGGCCAAGTGCAGGTGAAAGGGATATGGAAGCCGAGGTAAAGGCGTTCGAGCTCCGCGAGCTCTGGCGCCGCTACAAGGAGGGCGGAGATGACAGCGCCCGCGAGCGCCTCGTGGTCGCTTACTCGCCCCTGGTCAAGTTCGTCGCGGGCCGGACGGGCGCCCGCCTGCCCTCCCACGTCGACCAGGCCGACCTGATCTCCTACGGGATGATCGGCCTGATCGAGGCGATGGAGCGCTTCGATACCGAGCGCCAGATCCGCTTCGAGACCTTCGCCATGCAGCGCATCCGCGGTGCGATCATCGACGAGCTCCGCTCGCTGGACTGGGTGCCGCGTTCCGTCCGCTCGCGCGCGAGAGAGATCGAGGAGGCGAACTCGAAGCTCGAGCACGAGCTCGGCCGTGCCCCGACCGATGAGGAGCTCGCCGAGCGTCTAGGGATGAACGAAGAGGAGCTGCAGGAGGCGCTGCTCCAGATCTCCAACTCCTCGATCCTCGCCCTGGAAGAGCTCTGGATGACGCCCGATTCCTCCGGCGACAAGGTCTCCCTGCTCGACACGATCGAGGACGAGAGCGCGCCCGATCCGCAGGCCGCGCTCGACACCAGCGAGGTCAAGGACCGGCTCCAGGAGGCGATTCAGGACCTGCCCGAGCGCGAGACCCTGGTCGTAGCGCTCTACTACTTCGAGAACCTCACCCTGCGGGAGATCGGGGAGGTGCTGGGCGTGACCGAGTCGCGGGTCTCCCAGCTCCACTCCAAGGCAGTCCTGCGCCTGCGCTCACGCCTGAAGGGCGGCTGACCGGCATCGCCGGGCCCGGGTTGAAGAGACCCTGACGTTCACATAGGGTCCGTGGCCATGCCGCACAAGGCCGCCGACCGGATCCGGAACGTCGCGCTGATCGGACATCGCGGCGCCGGCAAGACCTCGCTCCACGAGGCGATGCTCTTCGAGGCCGGCGCGATCAACCGGCTCGGCCGCGTCGAGGACGGCTCGACGGTCTCGGACTTCGAGTCCGACGAGCAGTCGCGTGAGATGTCGATCGGGGCGACGGTCGCCTCCTTCGAGTACCACGACCGGAAGATCAACCTGATCGACACGCCCGGCGAGCCGAGCTTCATCGCGGACACGATCGCCTCGCTGCGGGTAGTCGACTCGGCGGTCGTGGTGGTGAACGCGGTGATGGGGGTGGAGGTCCACACGGAGCGGCTCTGGCAGCGCGCGGACGGGGAGGGTCTGGCTCGACTCGTTTTCGTCAACATGCTCGACCGCGAGCGCGCGGACTTCTTCCGGGCGCTCGAGTCCCTCAAAAAGGCCTTCGGGGACCACGTCGTCGCGACTGAGATCCCGATCGGATCCGAACACGAGGTCCGCGGCGTGATCGACCTGATTGACATGAAGGCCTTCGTTGCGCAGGGGGAGGGGCGCGGCGCACCCGAGCCCCAGGACATCCCCGAGGAGCTGCAGGCGCAGGCCCAGGAGTACCGCGAGAAGCTGATGGACGAGGTCGCGGAGAACTCGGATGAGCTGATGGAGCGCTATCTCGAGGGCGAGGAGATCGCGCACGACGAGATCGTCACGGTGCTGAAGCGCGGCGTCACCGACGGCAAGATCTTCCCGGTCGCCTGCGGCGTCGCGACCAAGAACCTCGGCACCACACGGCTGCTCGAGGCGCTCGTCGAGGACCTCCCGTCGCCGGCGATGCGCGGGTCGCTGACGGCCATCGGCGAGGATGGCGAGGAGATCGAGATCCCGCCGGACGAGGACGGGGAGCTGATCGCCTACGTCTTCAAGACCCACGCCGACCCGTACGCCGGCCGCCTCAATTACTTCCGGGTCTGCTCCGGCGTGCTCACGGGCGACGCGCAGGTGACCAACGTGACCCGGCGGGCGAAGGAGCGCGTCGGACAGCTGCTCACCTCCCAGGGCAAGGAGCACGAGCAGGTGGCCGAGCTGGGCGCGGGCGACATCGGCGCGGTCGCAAAGCTCAAGGAGACACGAGCCGGCGATGTGCTGGCGGACAAGGACCGCCGGATCTCCTTCCCGCCCCTCGACCTGCCCGCCCCGGTGATGGCCTTCGCCTTCGAGCCGAAGACGAAGGGCGACGAGGAGAAGGCCGCCAACGCGATCCGCCGCCTCGAGGAGGAGGACCCGACCCTCGACGTCCACCGCGACGCCCAGACCGGCGAGCAGATCATCGCGGGGCTCACGCAGATTCACGTCGAGGTGATCACGGACCGGATGAAGGAGCGGTTCGGTGCCGAGATCAACCTGAAGCCGCCCCGGGTTCCCTACCTGGAGTCGATCCGCAAGCCCGCGAAGGCCCACGGCCGCTACAAGAAGCAGACCGGCGGCCGCGGGCAGTTCGGCGACTGCCACATCGAGCTCGAGCCCGGCGACCCGGGCACCGGCCTCGACTTCCTCGACGAGATCAAGGGTGGCGTCATCCCCAAGGGCTTCATTCCAGCCGTCGAGAAGGGGATCGCCGAGGCGATGGAGCACGGCACCCTCGCCGGCTACCCGGTCAAGGACGTGAGGGTGCACCTCGTTGACGGCTCTCACCACTCCGTCGACTCATCGGAGATGGCCTTCAAGATCGCCGGCTCGATGGCCTTCAAGCAGGCGATGGAGCAGGCCGACCCGGTCCTGCTCGAACCGATCATGCTGCTCACGGTCAGCGTTCCCGAGGACGTGGTCGGCGACGTCGTCGGCGACCTCAACTCCCGTCGCGGGCGGCCTCTGGGCATGGAGGCAAAGGGCTCGGCCACGGAGATCAAGGCGGAGGTGCCGATGGCGGAGGTGCTCGACTACGCGCGCGACCTGCGCCAGATCACCGGCGGGCGTGGCGACTACACGATGGAGTTTGCTCGGCACGAGGAGATCCCGGCGCACCTCGCGCAGAAGGTGATCTCCGAGGCGCGCTCCGAGGAGGAAGTCCGGGCCTGAAGGTTGTCGTGAACGTCGACGGCGGCTCGAGGGGGAACCCGGGGCCGGCGGCGGTAGCTGCCGTCGTCACCGATCCCTCCGGCGAGATGCTTGCCGAGCGCGCCGAGACGATCGGCGAGGCCACCAACAACGTGGCCGAGTATCGCGCGCTGCTGCTCGGAATCGATCTCGCCAAGCAGGTCGGCGCGGACGAGGTCGAGTTCGTGGGCGACTCGATGCTGATCGTGGAGCAGGTGCGCGGCAACTGGAAGGTGAAGCAGGAGCACCTCCGGCCGCTGCATACGAAGGTGAGGGACGCGCTACGGGACCTTGAGAGCTGGTCGATCCGGCACGTGAAGAGGGGGGAGAACGAGCGCGCCGACGAGCTCCTCAACGAGGCTCTGGACGAGATGTGAGGGTGCGCGTCAGCGCAACCCGATTAATGGGAATGAAAAGGCCGGGCCCTCGGTGCCCGGCCTTTTCAGCCTTATCGGAGCTCAGGTTCGCGGCCTAAAGGCCGACCGCCTTGAGCACCGCCCCGACGACGCTGGGGTTGAACGGCTCAGTTCCCGGGACCAGGTTCACCCCGGAGAAGCCGGCCGCGTTGGCGCGCATGTAGGCGATCTCCTTGGGGAGGTCGCCGACGCCGTTCGAGCCGGCGAGCGGCGCGAGCTGAACGGTGCTCAGCACGCCGATCGCTCCGCCGTTCGCGCTCATGAACCCGCTGCCGGAGTCGCCCGGGATGCCGGGCGTCACCGTGTAGACGTCATGGCTCCAGCCGCTCGGCGCGTTCTGGACGACGATGCCCTGCTTCGGGCTCAGCGCCGTCACACCGCCGCGCAGCTCCGAGTTGCCGTACGTGTAGACCGTCGAACCGGTCGCGCCCCAGGAGCCGACCCCGGTTGGGCCGCCGAATCCCGGGACCGACGGGTTGACGTTCGCCACGTCCGCCGGGTCGAGCTCGATCAGGGCGAGGTCGTTGAACGCGCAGGTGTCGGCGTCCGTCTCGCCCTTCGACTGCATGGTCAGCCAGCTGTTGTAGACCAGCGTCCCCGGCTGGGAGGCCCCGGTCACGTCCACCGGCGTACCGATCGGGAGCGAACCCGAGTCGCAGCCGTTCGTATCGGTAGCTGCGCCCGTGCCGGAGCAGTGGGCCGCCTGACCGAGATAAACGTTCGAGGCATCCTGGAAGACGAAGTTGGACGTGCACTGCGCGCCTTCCGTGAAAACCTGGACGCCGGGGTGAATGGTCGCCTGTCCAGCTGGCGCCCAAGCCGAGGCCGCCGTGGGTGCGATGGCCAAGACCGAGACCGCCGCCGCGCAGAGCAGCGCGATCAGAGTCTTTCGATGCATTGAAACCCCCTCGTAGTAGTTCCCCAAGACCGCTGGACCATACCCACTTTTGACGAGTCGAAACGCCCCGTCCGGTTCGCGTCTCCCGAGGCTAGAATCACCAGTCCGCTGCGGCTGTAGCTCAGTTGGCTAGAGCGTCTGCTTGCCATGCAGAAGGTCGTGGGTTCGAATCCCATCAGCCGCTTGCCTCGACTCGTTGTGATCGCCGTTCTCGTTGCCCTGGCCGCCGGGGGCTGTGGCAGCGGGTCCGGCGAGACGACCACCCGAAGCGGGACACGGACGGGGACGCAGCCGATCCGGGCCGACTTCATTTCCCTGGCCGACACGATCTGCGCCAACCACCGCTCCCGACGGGAGGACCTGGAGAGCCAGGCGAGGGAGCTCGGCCCCATCACCTCGGCCAGGCAGGGGCAACGAATCGCCGCCCTCCTGCGCGAGGAGGCGGCCAACCGCCGGGCCGAGGTCCGCGAGCTCGAGGCGCTGCCGGATCCTTCGCCCGAGCGATTGGGCGCGGAGTCGGTCTTCGCGTTGATCCGGGCCCAGGCGAAGGTGCTCGACGAGTGGGCGGACGCGTACGACGATCTCGATCGCCGGCGGATCCGACGCCTCCAGTTCAGGCTCGCCGCGAGCAGCGAGCTGGCCGCGGGAAGAGCCCGGAAGTACGGGTTCGACGTCTGCGGGCAGTCCTGAGATCCGCCGCTAGGCTCTGATTCAGCTCTCGGCGCCTTGGCGGAGTGGCTACGCAGCGGCCTGCAAAGCCGTTTACACCGGTTCGATTCCGGTAGGCGCCTCTCGCAACTCCCCCGCAAATCGGCGTCTTCGCTCGCATAGATCGCCGACGTCGCGGCCCGTGTTCGGAGAACGCACAGCAGAGCTGCAGCAGGGAC
>JBKPLC010000131.1:0-9319 GCA_046731495.1 Actinomycetota bacterium
GGCGGCGGGTCGACACGGTGGGTGATGTCGATGCGGTCGGCGAGGGCCCCGCTCAGCTTGGCCAGGTAGCGCGTGACCGCACCCGGATGGCACTCGCACTCACCCGACTCCGGCCCGTTTCCGCAGGGGCACGGATTCGACGCCGCCACCAGCATGAAGCGGCAGGGCAGCGACACGCTGCCGGTCGTCCGGGTGACGGTCACCGCACCCTGCTCGAGAGGCACGCGGAGCGCCTCGAGCGCGTCACGGCGGAACTCGCCCAGCTCATCGAGGAAGAGAACGCCGCGATGCGCACGCGTCACCTCCCCCGGCCTCGGCGGCACTCCGCCGCCGACGAGCGCGCGTCCGGAGATCGTGTGGTGCGGCGCGCGGAAGGGCCGATGGGTCCTCGGGCCGCCGTTCTCACCGCAGACACCGGCGATCCGTGTCACCTCGATCACCTCGTTAGGGCTGAGCGGAGGCAGCAGCGAGGGCAGCCGCTGCAGCGCCAGCGTCTTCCCGCCCCCGGGCGGGCCGACCAGGAGCAGGCTGTGCGCTCCGGCCGCGGCGATCTCGAGGCAGCGGCGGAGCACCGGGTGCCCGCGGAGATCGGCCAGGTCCGGCAGCTCCCGGTCCGGCTCGGCGGCCGGCTCCACGCGGCTCGCCGGCTCGATCGTGCCCTCCGCCAGCTCCCTGAGCTGGGTCAGGTGCTCGACCGGCATCACGTCGATGCCCTCGACCAGCGCGGCCTGGCTCGCATCGGCCGGCGCCACGGCCACTCCCCGCAGGCCCCACCTCCTGGTCCGCTCGGCCATCGCGAGCGCGCCGGGTGTCGGCCGGATCGCGCCATCGAGCGCGAGCTCGCCCGCCATCGCGTACTGGTCGACGACGGGCTTGGGGAGCTGCCCGGTGGCCGCGAGCACCGCCGCGGCGATCGCCAGGTCGAACCCTGGACCCGCCTTGCGGAGATCAGCCGGCGCGAGGTTGACCGTCACCCGGTGATCCGGGTACCTGAACCCCGAGTTCCGGAGCGCCGAGCGCACCCGCTCGCGAGACTCGCGCACCGCGGCATCCGGCAGGCCGACGATGGTGAAAGACGGCAGCCCTCCGCCGATGTCGACCTCGACGTGGACGGGCTCGGCGTCGACGCCGACCAGCGCCAGGGTGCGGGCGATCGCGAACACGGCGCCACGCTAGGACCGCCCGCCGCGCGCCTGGCGCGAGCAAGATCACCTCTCCGTCACGGCTTCGTTGCGATCGGCGCGCACCAGGTCCGGCCGAGCCTCCGAGGCTCCTTCCATGACCTTCGCGCGGCTGAGGCTGGGGCGGGCGGCCGAGGAGCTCGTGGCCGAGCGCCTGAGGCGCTCCGGCTGGCGGATCGTCGATCGCAACGTCCGGCTGCCGTCAGGCGAGCTCGACCTCGTCGCCCTGGACGGCGAGACGCTGGTCTTCGTCGAGGTGAAGGCCGGGCGCGCCGGCGCGGCGCGCGGCCCGGAGCGCCCGGCGCACGCGGTCGGGCGGCGGAAGCAGGTCAAGCTGCGCCGGCTGGCCCGCGAGTGGATCTGGGAGCGGCGCGGGCCCTCAGGCGTCGCCGGCTATCGCTTCGACGTCGTCGGGGTCAGCTTCGGCCCGGATGGCCTCGCGGATGTCGATCACATCCGCCATGCCTTCTGACCCCAACGCGTCGTCATCCATCGGCAGCCCGTCGAGCCCGAGCTGCGAGTACGCCACCGACGCGAACGAGCGCCGGTGGAGCGGGCAGATCCCGTGGCGCATGATCGCCTCGCGGTGCTCCGGAGTCGAGTAGCCGACGTTGCCCTCGAAGTTCCAGCCCGGATAGAGCGCGGCGACCCGTCGCATGTAGCGGTCCCGGGTGACCTTCGCGATCACCGAAGCCGCGGCGATCGCGGCACTGCGGGCGTCACCATCCACCACCGGTGTGTGCTCGAGATCGCAGCGCGGGAGCCGGAAGCCGTCGACCAGCCGGGTCGCCTCCTCGCGCGCGATCGCGTGCATGCAGTCGGTGAGCGCCGCGATGTTCGAGACGTGCAGCCCGTTGCGGTCGATGCAGCGCGGCGAGCGGACGGCGATCGCGACGCAGGCGGCCGCCCGGATCACGGCCGGGTAGAGCTCCTCGCGCTCCTCCAGCGTCTTCTGCTTCGAGTCGTCCAGACGCGCGAGCGCAAGGCGCTCGGAGCGGCCGATCCGCTCGAGATCGATCAGCACGCCCGCGGCCAGCAGCGGCCCGGCCAAGGATCCGCGGCCCGCCTCGTCCACGCCCGCGACGAAGCGCCGCCCGAAGGAGCGGTCGAAGCGGAAGAGGCGCGCGGCGGTCCGGCGCTTGCGCCGCTTTCGCTGGCTAGAAGATCCCGACTCGGTCCGGGGGCCAGTAGGTGGCGAAGGCCTTTCCGATGATCCAGTCACGGGGGACTGGTCCCCAGAATCGGCTGTCAGCACTCTCCCCACGGTTGTCGCCCATCATGAAGTAATGGTCGGGCGGGATGGTGATGGGTGTGGGCAAATTGCAGGCTCCGCCCGGGCTGCAGGGCCGGATGAAGCTCTCGTCGGCGACCTTTCCGTTGACCACCGGATGGCCGTTCTCGATGCTGAGGGTGTCGCCCGGGCCGGCCACGATCCGCTTGATGAAGTTGGTGTCGGCCTCCTCGGGGACGGGCTCGTCGCAGGGAGAGCCCTTGTCTACCCCCGTGTTGAGGTCGCCGCATTGTCCCGAGCCGTTCTCCTCGGCTCCCTCAGGCGGATGGAAGACCACGATGTCCCCGATCTTCGGATCGGTGAAGTGGTAGATGAAGCGGTTGACCAGGACCCGCTGGTTGATGTCGAGGGTCGGCTCCATTGACCCCGAGGGAATCTGGTACGGCTTGACGATCCAGTGCTGGATCCCCAGCGCCAGTCCGAGTGCGAGGGCGACGATGATGACGAGCTCGAGGAGCGCGCCCTGAGTGCTCTGCGGCCTCGGCGGCTTGACTTTCAGTCTTCTTCTGCCTGTTCGGGGGAGGCACTCTCGGCCGGCTCCGTCTCTGGCTCCGGCTCCTGCGCGTCCTCCGCCTGCTCCCCACCTGCGGCATCGCCACCCTCGGGCTGCTCCTCGGCCGCTCCCTCATCCGCCTGCGATTCGCCCTCTTCCTCGGCCGGCTCGGTGACCTCGGCCTCGGCCTCGCTCACGGCGACGCCCTCGGCGTCGACCGCCTCCGCTTCCTCCTCGGCGACGACCAGCTCGTCCTCGATGCCCCAGCGCCGCTCGGCGACCCGAGCCCGCTTGCCGACCTTCTCGCGCAGGTAGTAGAGCTTCGCCCGCCGGACGTCGCCGCGGGCCGCCACCTCGAGCTTCTCGATCTTCGGGGAGTGCAGCGGAAACGTCCGCTCCACCCCGACGCCGAAGGACTGCTTACGGACCGTGAAGGTCTCGCGCGCGCCGCTGCCCTGCCGCTTGATCACGATCCCCTCGAAGACCTGCGTCCGCCGCCGATTCCCCTCGACGACCTGGAAGTGCACCCGCACGCGGTCGCCCGCTCCGAACCGCGGGCGCTGCTTCAGGACTCGCTTCTCGAGGTTCTCGATGACTGTGCTCATGCGGTGTGAGGATCGTGGATGCCCGGTTTGAGTGGCCTCTAAAGGGCGGACCGTCGCGGGACTCAAAAAGAGCGCGAGCCCAAGGGCCGCGCCGCGACGCGGAAGGTTAGCGGAGAGTCGTCAATCGGCCCGGCGGCGAGCTTGCTCCAGCCGCCACTCTTTTACCTTGGCGTGATTGCCCGAGAGCAGCACCTCGGGCACCTCCCAGCCGCGGTAGGTGGCGGGCCGCGTGTAGTGCGGATACTCGGGGGCACCCTCGAGAGCGGTGCTGAAGGACTCCTCGATCGCGCTCTCCTCGTCGCCGAGAGCCCCGGGCAGCTTCCGTAGCACGGCATCGCAGATCACCATCGCCGGCAGCTCGCCGCCGGCGAGCACATAGCGGCCGATCGAAATCGACTCGTCCGCCAGGTGCTCCACCACGCGCTCGTCGAAGCCCTCGTAGCGGCCGCAGAGGAGGGCCACGTGCTGCTCGCCCGCGAGATCGGCCGCCAGCGCCTCGTCGAACAGCCTGCCCGAGGGAGCCAGGGCGATCTTCCTGACGCCCTCCCGGGCGCTGCCGTAGGCGGCCTCGAGCGCCGTGTCGACGACGTCCACCCGCATCACCATGCCCGCCCCTCCGCCGTACGGCGCGTCATCGACCTGGCCGGCGCTCAGCGGCGTCGTCTCGCGGTAGTTGTGGAAGTTCAGTTCGCTCCCCGACGAGAGCGCGTTGGAGACGTGGCGCTGGCGCAGGAACCACTCGAAGTGCTCCGGGAAGAGCGTGAAGACGTCGATGCGCACCGCTGGGCCCTCAGTCGAGGATGTCGACGACCACACGCTTCTCCTCGCGCGTCGCCGCCGCCTTCATCACCGAGCGGAGCGCGTTGGCAACGCGCCCGCCCCGGCCGATCACGCGGCCGAGGTCATCGTCGGCGACCTCCAGCTCGAGCACGACCTCGCCGTCGATCTCCTCCACCTCGGTCACCTCGACCGCGTTCGGCTCCGAGACGAGCGAGCGGGCGAGGAACTCGAGCAGATCGCGCACCGGCTCAGCGCTTAACTGCCGGTCGACTCGATGCCCTTGGTGCGGAGCAGGGTCGCCACGGTCTTGGTCGGGCGGGCCCCCTTCTCCAGCCAGTGCTTCGCGCGATCCTCGTCGATCACGATCAGGGAGGGATCGGGCTGCGGGTTGTACTGGCCGATGGTCTCGATCGTGCGACCGTCGCGCGGCGAGCGCTGGTCGGCGACGACGACCCTCCAGATCGGGTTCTTCTTAGACCCGACCCTGCGAAGTCTGATTCTCACTGACATGCGGCGGCGGAGGTTAGACGATGCGCGCGGCGCGGACGCGAAGCGGAGCAGCCGCGGTGATGGTCATTTCATGCCCCGCATGAGCTGCTGCGGGTCCGGCATCTTGCCCTCGGAGAGCTGCTTCATCAGCTTGTTCATCTGGCCGAACTGCTTGACGAGGCGATTGACCGCCTGCACGGTCGTCCCCGAGCCGTTTGCGATCCGCTTGCGTCGGGAGCCGTTGATCTCAGTCGGATGCGCCCGCTCGTACGGCGTCATCGAGAGGATGATGGCCTCGATCCGGTCGAGCTCTCGCTCGTCCACCTGGCCCATCCCCCGCATCGCCTTGCCCATCCCGGGCATCATCTTCATCACGTTGCCGAGCGGTCCCATCCGCCGGACCTGCTTCATCTGACCCAGGAAGTCCTCGAGCGTGAACTGCTGCTTCCGGATCTTGCGCTCGAGGTCGGCCGCCTGGTCCTCGTCGAACTGCTCCTGCGTCTTCTCGATGAGCGACATGACGTCGCCCATGCCCAGGATCCGGCCCGCCATCCGGTCGGGGTGGAAGCGCTCGAGCTCGTCCAGCTTCTCGCCCGTCGACGCGTAGATGATCGGCTTGCCGGTCACGGCGCGAACCGAGAGCGCGGCGCCGCCCCGGGCGTCGCCGTCGAGCTTGGTGATCAGCACGCCGTCGAAGTCGGCCACCTCGGCGAAGCTCTCCGCCACGTTGACCGCGTCCTGGCCGGTCATCGCGTCGACGACCAACACCACGTCGTGCGGCTTGGTCACCTTGCGGACCTTGGCGAGCTCGTCCATCAGGTCCTGGTCGACGTGCAGGCGACCCGCGGTGTCGACGATCAGCGCGTCGCGTCCCTCCCGCTCGGCCTGCTGGCGCGCCCAGGAGGCGACCTTGACGGGGTCGGTCTCCCCCGGCTGCGAGTAGACGTGGGCCTTGGCCTGCGCACCGAGCTTCTCGAGCTGCTCGACCGCAGCGGGGCGCTGCAGATCGCAGGCCGCGAGCGCCACGTCCTTGTTCTGCTTCTTGAGCAGCTTGGCGAGCTTCGCGCAGGCCGTCGTCTTCCCCGAACCCTGCAGGCCGGCCATCAGGATCACGGTCGGCCCGCTCGGCGCGAAGACCAGGTCGCGGCCGGCGCCGCCCATCAGCTCGGTGAGCTCGTCGTTGACGGCCTTGACGACCGTCTGGCCGGGGTTGAGGGCCTCGGAGACGCCCTCGCCGGCGAGCCGCTCCTTGAGCGCGGCGGTGAAGTCCTTGACGACCTTGAAGTTGACGTCGGCCTCGAGCAGCGCGAGGCGGACCTCACGGAGGGCCTTGTTCACGTCCTCCTCGGAGAGCTTCCCGCGGGAGCGGACGTCCGAGAGCACGCCCTGCAGGCGCTCTGAGAGTTGGTCGAACATGGACCGCTGAGCTTAGGTGGTCAGGGGCAGCGGTCGAGGCGCGCCGTGAGCGGGTCGGTGTCGCGGCCCTTCCGCGCGTCGGCGTTCGGGCGGCAGGTGCGGCGCTTCCCGGCTACGCGCGCCCTTCGCACGGCCTTGCGCGCCGCCGCCGAGCGGTAGCCCAGGAGATACGGAGTCGGATCGACCGGGGTCCCGAAGTGGCGAACCTCGAAGTGGAGATGGGGGCCGGTCGAGTGCCCGGTCGAGCCGACGTAGCCGATCGTCTGCCCGCCCACCACGGACTGGCCGACTGAGACCGCGATTCGCGACTGGTGCGCGTACCAGCTCTCGAAGCCGAGCCTGTGGCTGATCACGACGAGGTTGCCGTAGCCGCCCGTGTTGAACCCGGCGAACGAGACCACCCCGACGCCCCCGGCGTGAATCGGGGTCCCCTTCGGCTCGGGGAAGTCGAGGCCGGTGTGCCAGCGGCCCGGCGGTATCCAGCCGAAGCCGTCCCCTACCGCGCCGGGCACGGGACGGAAGAAGCGGACCGGCCCGATCGGGGTGGTCGTCACGATCTGGTTTCCCCGCAGCGCTCTGATGGTCGTCGGGCCGGCGACCCCGTCGACGCCGATGTGTGCGGCCGTCTGGAACCGGCGAACCGCATTCTGAGTGTTGGGCCCGAAGCCCCCGTCGAAGCCGTTCGGCTCGAAGCCGCGCTCGTGGAGCAGGAACTGGAGCGCCGCCACGTCCCAGCCGCGCTGGCCGAGGTGCATCGGGCGCTTGCCGAGTCTCGGCTTGCCCCGCTTGCCGAGCGCGGCGCGCGTCTGGGGGCCGGCGACGCCGTCGACGGTGAGCCCGTGCTGGGCCTGGAAAGTGCGCACGGCCTGCTGCGTCCAGGGCCCGGTGACGCCGTCGATCGGATGCGGGTAGAGACCGAGCGCGCTCATCGCCACCTGTAGCGCGGCCGTGTTCGCGCTGCCCGCGCTGGCGGCAGCCGGCATCGCGAGCAAAACCGCGGCGACGGCTCCGAGCAGAGCAACGAACTTCCTTGTCCCTCCCGCAGGCACGTGTCCAGGGTTCCCCGAAAGCGGGTAGGGATGTGCGAGGCGGGTTGCACCTCGGGTAACGCGGGTTGACTCGGCTACTCGGCGATCAGCGCCCGGGCGAACTCCTCGGCATCAAACGGGCGCAGGTCCTCGAGCGACTCCCCGATCCCGATCAGCTTCACCGGGATGCCGAGCTCTGATGCGATCGCCAGCGCGACCCCACCCTTCGCGCTGCCGTCGAGCTTGGTCAGCACGGCACCAGTGACGTCGACAGCCTTGGCGAACTCCTGCGCCTGGCGGACGCCATTCTGCCCCGTCGTGGCATCGATCACGACCAGCGTCTCGTGCGGCGCCTCCGGCATCTGCTTCGAGATCACCCGTCGGACCTTGGCGAGCTCCTCCATCAGGTTCCCGTGGGTGTGCAGGCGTCCGGCCGTGTCGCAGATCACCACGTCGGCCTCCCGGGCCTGGGCCGCCGCCACGCCGTCGAAGGCGACGGCGCCGGGGTCGCCTCCCTCGGTGCCGCGGACGATCTGGGTGCCGGCCCGGTCCGCCCACTCCGCCAGCTGGTTGACTGCCGCAGCGCGGTAGGTGTCCGCGGCGGCCACGATCACGTCGAGGCCCAGCTCCTTCTGCAGGTGCCAGGCGATCTTGCCGATCGTCGTCGTCTTGCCCGTGCCGTTGACGCCGACGACCATCAGCACGGACGGCCGGTCGGGCAGGTGGATCAGGCCGTCCCCGGGCGAGGCGGTCTCCGCCAGCACCTGAATCAGGCGCTCGCGCAGCTGCTCCCCTCCTCCGAGCTGTCCGGCCTCGACCTCGTCCTCCAGCCGTCTGACCACTGCGGCCGTCGTCTTCGCCCCGACGTCGGCCAGGATCAGGGCCTCCTCGAGAGACTCCCAGGTCGAGTCGTCGATGCGCTCGGTGAAGCTGGAGGAGAGCTCCGCCGTCAGCGCCTGGCGGCTGCGCGAGAGGCCCTCACGCAGGCGCCGGAAGACGCCCGCGCGCTCCTCCCGCTGCTCGGGCTCCGGGACCTGGCGGTCGCCGAGGTCGAAGGCCTGCTGCCAGCTGGTCGGCATGGCGGCTGAGCGTACCCGCCGGGCCCTTTCTCGCGGGCGCGTGTTGCGCATATAGTCGGCAGGCAACGTGCGGGGGAAGCTGCGGCACATGCTCACTACGAAGCGCTCACTCGTCGCGATCGTCGGCGTCCTGCTCGCTTTGGCCTGGGCGATCCCCTCGATCGGAGCCAGCACCGGGAAGGTGGCGAGGAAGGCATTCGCCCGGGCGAACCTCGCCTTCTACCACGCCAATCTGGCCATCGACACCTCCAACAAGGCGAAGACAACGGCGAACGAGGCGAGCGCGACCGCCAACGCCGCGAAGGCGACGGCGACCCAGGCCCAGACGAGCGCGGCCCAGGCTCAGTCGACGGCCAACCAGGCGCTCTCGAGGGCGCGCTTCCAGGACAACTTCACGGCGACCCTCGATCCGAGCGGCATCGCGGCGACGGCGTGTACCAGCTCCTCGGTTTCGCGAGCGAGTGTGCTTGCAACCGACGAAGTCATCGTCACCCCGCCCGACACGCAGCCGATCGGCATCGTCACCCAGGCCTTCACCGGCACCGGTCAGGTGACCCTCGAGTTCTGCAACGTGACGAGCAGCGGCGCGCCGATCGACCCGCCGTCGGGCACCTACGAGTTCTCGACGATCAGGTAGCGGAGGTCGTCAGGCGGCTTCGGCCGCGGCGGGAGGCTCCGCCCGCTCCAGCGTCTCCAGCTCGTCCCGAGGCAGCTTCCTGGAGACCACCTTGGTGACGCCGTCACCGCCCATGCTGACGCCGTAGAGGATGTCGGCGGCGTCCATCGTCCGCTTCTGATGGGTGACCACGATGAACTGAGAGCGCTCGGCGAAGCGGCGGACGAGGCGGAGGAAGCGGTCGATGTTGATGTCGTCGAGCGCGGCCTCGACCTCGTCCAGGATGTAGAAGGGGCACGGCCGCGCCATCAGCACGGCGAAGACGAAGGCGAGGGCGACGA
>JBKPLC010000132.1:0-12259 GCA_046731495.1 Actinomycetota bacterium
AACTGGAAGTCCTTGTCGCTGCAGCCCGGTGGGTCCTCCTCCCCGTCGAAGAGGACGAAGCGGATCTCGCGGCGGCCGGCGGGCAGCTCGGACGGCAGTCGGCGCGCGAGCTCCAACACCGCCGCCGTGCCGGCGGCGCCGTCGTTGGCGCCGACGAAGCCCCGCGGGTGGTACTCGGTGTCGTAGTGGGCTCCGATCAGGATCGCCGGGCCGCGGCCGGGGAGGACGCCGACGACATTGCGGAGACCGCGCTGCGGTCCCTTGCTCGGCACCGGCTCGAAATGCACCTGGATCGGCGATCCGGGCTCGGCCCCCATCGTGTCTCGGAGCGTCACGGCCAGGTTCCGGAGGGCCGCGGACCCAGCCGGGCGCTGCCCGGCCGCTACCTGCGCGCGGACCAGCGCCATCGCGCGGTTGACGTCGAAGCGGTTCGCCTGATCGGAGCCGTCCGAGCCGCAGGCGACCAGGACAACGGGAGCGAGCAGCAGCGCCGCAAGCGCGGCGCGAGCACCGGCCGCGACTCTAGGCCGCCTGCTTGCCCTTGCGCTTGACCCTGGACTTGGTGCTGATCGGCGGGACCGCGGGCTCATCATGGCGGCCGGAACGATCCCAGATCACGTCTGCCTCGGAGACGCCCTGCTTCGTCGCCTCCGCCTCGACCTCGCCCCAGGGAAGCTGCGCCTCGGGAAGGTCGTCCCATCGGGCCAGATCGAGAGCCTCCAGTGCGCCCTCCAAGGCCGGCCCCCGGTGCTCCTCGGAGCGAAGCACCGCCCTGACTACCTCGAGCTGCTTATCGCTGAACCGGACGACCCACATGCGGCCTCCTTAGGGTGACCCGCTGATTTCCGGCAAGCTAGAGCCCTAAACGGACGGAAGGGAAAAGCACCTGCAAACCATCATGAAACGGGTTGCGCCTCGCGGCGCACCCTCGCATCACGCACCCCTTGAGTGGATTCGAACCGCCTCGATCCGGTTCTCGCGGACCGACTCCACGCGTATGTCGAAGCCGTCTGCGCTGATCAGATCGCCCCGTTTCGGCAGCCGTCCGAGCTCCCCGAAGACGTAGCCGCCGATCGAGTTGTAGGCGTCGGTGTCCACCGGCAGCTCGATGCCCCGATCGGCGAGATCTCCGAGTGAGACATGGCCGCGGACGTACCAATCGCCGTTCGCCAGCTGGCGCAGCGAGCCGGCGAGCGGGTCGGTCTCGTCCTCGATCTCTCCGACCACCTCCTCCAGGATGTCCTCAACGGTGACGATGCCGACAGTGCGGCCGTACTCGTCCACGACGACGCCCATCGAGGAGCGCTGGCGCTGGAGCTCGGTGAGCAGGTCGTCGAGCGGCTTGGTCTCGGGGACGATCAGGGCGTCGCGGACCGCAGCCTCGATCTTGGCGTCGGGCCCATCGCTCATCAGCAGCCGGACCAGGCGCAGCGCGTGCACGATGCCGCGGACCCGGTCCTGGTTGCCGTCCTCGACCACTACCAGGCGGTTGTGGCCGGAGGAGGTGCAGAGGCTCAGGGCGTCGGACACCGTCGCCGAGTAGTCGACGGTGACCACGGCGGGGATCGGGGTCATGATCTCGCGCGCCTCCTGCTCGTGCAGGTGGAAGACGCCGCGGAGCATCACCGCTTCGCCCGGGTCCAGCTTCCCCCGGGTCGCGGATTGGGAGATCAGGACCTGCAGGTCCTCTGAGGTCGGCTGCTCCTCGTCGAGCTCCTCGGGCCGCACCCCGAAGATCCGTGTCACCCCGTTCGCCATCCAGGTGAGGGCGACGGTGAAGGGCGCGGTCACCCGTCGGAAGACGCGCAGCGATCCGGCGAGGCGGCGGGCGCTGCCCTCCGGGCGCGCGATCGCGAACAGCTTCGGCGCCTGCTCGCCGATCGCGACGTGCAGCGAGGTGACCAGGAAGTAGGCGATCGCCACCGAGATGCCGACCGCGACGCCGTGGGAAAGACCACCGAAGATCGGCTCGATCAGCTCGGCGACCGCGGGCTCGCCGAGGAAACCGATCCCGATGGAGGCCATGGTGATCCCGAGCTGGCAGGCGGACAGGTACTCGTCGATCTGATCGAGCTGCTCGAGCACCGCCGAGGCGCCGCGGCTGCCCTCGGAGGCGAGCTGCTCGAGCTTGGATCGCCGCGAGCGCACCAGCGCGAACTCCGCGGCCACGAAGATGCCGTTGATCGCGATCAGCACGAACAGCAGGACGAGGAGGATGGCGCTCATCGTGTTCGCCCTGCCTCAGGTTGTCGCCGGCTTGCGGCCGGATCGTGGACGCCCGGTCGGGCGCACGTACTTCGAGGGGGGTCGTCGTCGTTCACTGGCGACGGGACAAGGCTACCGGAGCCTTAGGCCAGTTCCTCGACCTTCTTCGCCAGCTCGAAGTCGTTCTCGGTGACGCCGCCCTCCGCGTGCGTGGAGAGCGCGACCTCGACCTGGCTCCAGGAGATCGAGATGTCCGGATGGTGGTTCATGTCCTCGGCGGGCTCAACGAGCGAATCGACGAACTTGACGGACCCGACGAAGTCCCCGCGGTCGAAGCTCTTGACGATGTACTCGCCGCGCTGGCGCCAGCCGTCCAGCCCCTTGAGCCTCTCCTTGATCTCCTCGTCGCTAAGAAGTGCCATATTCGTCGGGTGCGAATCGCGAGCCTGGTCCCTTCGGCGACGGAGATGCTATTCGCCCTTGGCTTGGGCGATCAAGTCGTCGCCGTCACCCACGAGTGCGACTACCCGCCCGAGGCTGCCGGCAAGCCACACCTGACCCGCAGTCTGGTCCCGGAGGGCCTCACCGCGGGTGAGATCGATGCGGAGGTGCGTCGTCTGACCGGCGAGGGTCGGCATCTCTACGAACTCGACGAGCCGACGCTCGCGGGGTTGAAGGTGGACCTGATCGTCACGCAGGCCGTCTGCGAGGTCTGCGCCGTGTCGTACGACGACGTGGTAGCTGTTGCGGCACGCCTGCCGAGCAGGCCGCGCGTGATCTCCCTCGACCCGCCCAACCTCGAGCAGGTGATCGCCGACGTCACCCGCCTGGGCGAGGCGGCCGAAGTCCCGGACCGTGCCACGCAACTTCGCGCCGAGCTCGAGGAACGGCTGAACGCCGTCGGCGAAGCGGTCGCCGGTGTGGCTCGCCCACGCGTGCTCGCCCTGGAGTGGCTCGATCCGCCCTTCATCGGCGGGCACTGGGTGCCCGAGATGATCGAGATCGCAGGTGGACAGGACGTGCTCGGGGTTGCCGGGAGGAAGTCCCGGACAGCAGACTGGGACGAGGTCATTGCATGCGGCGCCGAGGTCGTGGTCGGGATGCCGTGTGGATGGAATGCCTCGCAGGCCCGGGCCGAGGTCGAATCGCATTCCGAGCGAGTCGGCGCGATCGGTGCGCGCGACATCTGGGCAGTTGATGCGGCGGCTTCCTTCTCCCGTCCGGGGCCACGTCTGGTCGAGGGAACCGAGCTGCTCGCCCACCTCCTGCACCCGGATAGGGTTGACGCCCCGGCTGGCGTGCCGTTCGAGCGGGTTCGAATCGCGGAGCCGGCCGGCCGGCATACCTGAGCCGAGAGGAGAGAGATGGGCCTCAACTGGGCCGAGCACACCGTCGAGATCGCAGCGCCCGTCGACACCTGCTTCGCGGCGATCACCGACTACGAGACCTTCCCGCACTGGCAGAGCGCGGTCGTCGATACCGAGGTCCTCGACTGGGACAAGGAGGGACGCGGCAAGCGCGTCCGGCTGTTCGTCGACGCCAAGGTGCGAAAGGTCGACTACACGCTCGATTACCGCTACGACCAGCCAACGCTGATCGAGTGGGACTTCGTCGAGGGCAACGGCATCAACGACGCGGACGGCCACTACCTGTTCGAGGACCTGGGCGACGGCCGGACGCGGGCGACCTACAAGCTCGGGCTAGAGGTCGGGATCCCGCTCCCCGGGCCCGTCGCGCGCCGGGCGCACAAGTCCACCCTGAAGGCGTCCGTCGAGGATCTGAAGCGCGAGGCCGAGAAGCGCGCCTCGTCAGCGAGGGCCGCTGAGGACCGGCAGGCGAAGGAGCCCGCCGGTGAGCCGGCGAGTGAACGTGAGGCTGCCCTGGCCGAGAGGGCCGGGATCAAGCGGCCCCGCCGCACGCCGCCTCCGCCCCTCCCCGACGAAACCGCCGAGTGGGCCGAGCAGGATGGAGCCCACTCGGTAGCCGAGCTCCCGGCTCTCGTGGTCGGGCGGGCGGCCTCGGTCGGGCGCCGGGTCGCCGAGGGCGGGATCGAGACCGCCCGGGACGTAACCGCCGGCGCAGCAAGCGCGGGCCTGGACGTTGCCCGCCGGGCGGTCGGCTTTGGGCTCAAGGTGCCCCGAGCGATGAGCGACCGGGCCGCGCGCGTCCTGGGCCGAGACTGAGGCGCAGGCGCCAGGCGACCACCAGCGCCGCCAGGCTGCTGGCGAGACCGATGGCGTCTGAGACGATCAGCGGGATGCTGGCGATGCCCAGGCCGTAGAGGAGCCAGATCAGGTAGCCGCCGCTGGTCGTCCCCAGGAAGATCAGCGAAACGTCCTCGGAGCTCTCGCGTCGCAGCATCATCCGGACCTGAAGCAGCAGAGAGGTGCCCGCCGCCAGGCTGTAGGCGGTGGCGCTTGCGCCGAGGGTGGAGACGACATCGGTCATGCCGCAAGCTTGGTCCACCTCACGGTTTCCGCAAGAACAGAAATTGGACCAATGAGGTACAGAAGTTGGACCACAATCCTCCCGCGGGCGTGGGATACTCCGGGGTATGGAGACCTACGGCCAGTTCTGCCCGATAGCGCGTGGCTCCGAGGTATTCGCGACTCGCTGGACGCCGCTGATCATTCGCAACATGCTGCTCGGCGCCCGGACGTTCACTGAGATTCGCGAGGGTGTGCCGGGGATTTCGAAGACCCTGTTGGCGGAGAGGCTGAGGGTCTTGGAGCAGAATGGGGTAATCGAGCGCACCCCCATTGGCGAGCGCCGAAACGCCTACGACCTGACCGAGGCCGGCCGAGCCCTGGGACCGGTGTGTGACGCGCTCGGCCGCTGGGGGGAGCAGTGGATCGACCTCGCCCCGCGACATTTCGACGCCCACATCGTGCTCCAGAACCTCGCGGGACAGCTGACCCCCGACGATCTTCCGGACCGCCAGACGGCGATCCGCTTCGACCTCGGCGGGCGTCCGCGCGAACGCCACTGGCTTCTCTGCACGCTCGGACGGGCCGAGGTCTGCGCCAGGCCGCCGCTGCCCGAGGACGATCTCGTCGTCAACACGAAACCGGAGTGGCTGGCGCGATGGCACATGGGCGAGCTCACGATCGGTCAGGCCCTGCACCGCGGCCTCGTGACCGTCGAGGGGCCGCGGCGGCTCGTCTCGATGCTCGGCCGCTGGGGCGGACGGGGATCGTTGAAGGATCGCGGCCTGGCTGAATCGGCCGCCCAGATCGCGGCGTAGCGCTTACGCGCTGCTACCCGGCATCAGTCGCGGTCGCTGCGCGCTTACGCGCTTGCGACCCAGCAGCAGTCGCGGTCGCTGCGCGCTTACGCGCTTGCGACCGCTAGGGCGCCGGCGAAGGTCGCCACGATCATCAGCACGATCGCCGCGAGCTCGAACGTGTAGCTGGGGCGGCCGCTCAGCCGTCGCTCGGCGAAGATCACGACGAGCGCGGCCACCGCGCCGCCGATCAAACCGCCGACGTGGCCGCCGATCGAGATCCCCGGGATCGAGAAGGTGAGCACCAGGTTGAGGACGACGAAGAGGCCGAACTGGGAGGCGAGCTGCTCGACGCCGCGGCCGCGCGCAACCACGATCACCGCGCCCATCAGCCCGAAGATCGCGCCCGACGCCCCGACCGTCACGGTGTTCGGATCGACGATCAGCGCGCCGAGCGAGCCCGCGATCAGCGAGACGAAGTAGATGCCGAGGAAGCGAGGCGTGCCGATGCCGGGCTCGAGCACGCTGCCGGCGATCCAGAGCACGTACATATTGAGGAGCAGGTGGAGAAAGCCGGCATGCAGGAAGCCGCTGGTGATCACCCGCCACCAGTCTCCGTCGGAGATGTCTGGGCCGCGCAGGCCGGCGTCGTGGATCAGCGTCCCGCCGCCGTCGAACCCGCCCACGCCGCCCGCGGCGAGCTCCGCGATGAAGACGACGACGTTGATCGCGATCAATGCGATCGTCGCCGGCATCTTCGAGGCGTCCGACGCGAAGGCGCCCTGTCCCACCCGGACCTTGGTCGTCTGCCGAGCACACTCCGGGCAGCGCATCCCGACCGGCGTGGAGGTCATGCACTCCGGGCAGATCGGGCGCCCGCAGTTCGAGCAGGAAACGCCTGTCTCCCGGTTCGGATGCCGGTAACAGGTCTGGCGGGTCTGGGTGCCTGCCTCCATCGACCGGAGCGTAGTGACAGCGCGGCTTCGCCATCAGATCGCGGCCACAAGCGGCCGCCCCACATAACCGCTCCGCTCATAGTGGTGCGGCCTGGTGGCCGCTACTGGACGGTGGCGCTCAGCAGGATCGGGGGCGTGGGGGTCGTCCGGCCCGCCTCCGGCTCGCGCGTGACCATTACTTTCGTCCCGACCGTCAGGTGGCCGTCGACCGCCGTCATCGCCCGCCCGTTCGGGTCCGGGACGAAGTTGGAGGAGGGCCGCAGGCTCTGTCCCTTGGCGACCCACACCTGGTAGACCTCGCTGCCCTTCACCTGCGCGAGCCCATGGAGGTCGAGCATGGATGAGTGCTCCCCGACGGCAAGGGTCCCGCCGATGCCCTGTTGGGCGACCACCGGAACGGTCGTCTCCTCGCCACCACCACCGCCGCCGTTGCCGGCGATCACATAGCCGCCGATCGCGGCGACCGCGATTGCCACCCCGACGGCGAAGGCGGGGCGCATCAGCACGCCGCGCCAGCCCCGGCGAGCCTGAGGTCGCTCTGGCGCCGCGCCGAGCCGGTCCCGTTCCTTCGCCTCGACGTCGGCATAAACGGCGCTCATCACCCGCTCGCGCAGCTCGGGCGGCGGCTCCACCTGCTCGACCGACTCGCCGAGCACCGCCACCGCCGGCGCCAGTGCCTCGAGCTCGCGGCTGCAGCGCGCGCAGGTCGGGGCATGCGCCTCCACCTCCCGCTCCTCACCGGGGTCGAGCGCGCCAAGCGCGTAGGCGACCAGGTTGTCTCGGTCCGGATGGTCGCCGATCACGAGAGTCCCTCCGCCAGCGTCGCCCTGATCTTGTCCATGCCGAGCCGCATCCGGCCCTTCACCGTTCCCAGCGGCTCGTTCAGCATCTCGGCGATTTCCGAGTGGCTGAAGCCGCCGAAGTAGGCGAGCCTGATGACCCGCGACTGATCCTCCGGGAGGTCGTGGATCGCGCCGCGGACCTCCCGAGCGGTCTCGCGGCGGAGCGCCTCGGTGTCGGTCAGCTCCTCCGACGGGCTGCGCTCGAGCAGCTCCTCGCCCCCGGCGGCGAGCTTCGGCGAGCGACCGGATTCCTTGCGCAGGAAGTCGATCGCCCGGTTGCGGACGATGCCCAGCGTCCAGGCCCGAACGCTGCCACGCGCGCGGTCGTAGCGGGCACCGCTGCGCCAGATCGAGAGGAGCGCCTCCTGGGTCACGTCCTCGGCCGCACTGCGGCTGCCGACGATCCGATAGGCGAGCGAGTACGCGGCGCCCGCGTGCCGGTCGTAGAAGACCTCGAACGCGAGGGGGTCCTCGCGCGCCACGAGTGGCATCAGGTCCTCGTCGGCGAGCCGCTGGAGCTCCGCGCGTGTCAAATCCGCACCGTCCGGTGATCTATTAGTGCTCCTCCCACGAACATGGGTACGGGCGTTGCTGCCAATCGGATCACGCGCTCAAGGAGGTACTGATGGAGGAATCAAGCCCCGCCAGGCTGTACTGCCTGCTCGTCGGCGGCGTTCTGGTGATCGCCGGCATCATCGGGTTCTTCTACGAGGCGAGCTTCGCCACGGGGGATTCGATCCGCACCGACGACGCGTTCGGGGTCCTCTCGGTCAACGGGTGGCACAACCTCGTCCACATCGCGATCGGCGCGCTGCTGCTCGTCTGTGCCGGCGCAGCCGCCAGGGGAGCCGCGCTGTTCGTGGGCGTGCTGTACATCGTCCTCTGCATCCTCGGGTTCATCGCGACCGGCGACAACGGGATCGGCTTCATCGCGGAGAACGACATGCTGATCAAGCTGGTGCCCGTGAACAACGAGGACAACGTCCTCCACCTGATCCTGGGAATCACGGGCGTGGTCGCGGCGCTGGCGTCTCGGCCCGTCACGAGGGCGGCGCCCGCAACGTAGCGTTAGTCCAATCGGTTCCGGACCTGGTCTCGGACCTGATCCGCGATGTCCGAGACCTGGTCCGCGAGCCCGGCGAGGCGATTCGGGCGCTTGCCGCCGCCGCGGCGTCGCAGCTCGACGACCACGAGTCCGCCCGCTGCGATTCCGCCCGCCGCGATCGCCGCAGCCGGACGCACCCAGTTGCGCGGGTCGCGCAGGGAGCGGAGCTCGGACTCCGAGAGTTCCTCGGCCCAGGCCGAAAGCTCCTCGGCGGCTGCCTCGGTCACGGCGCTGAGCGTCTCCTCAACCCGCCCGGAGAGCTTCTCCGGCGGCTCGATCGGCCGCAGCGCGGAGCGCAGCAGGCTCTCGACGTCCCGCGGGGTCTCAGCCGCCATCGTGGTTCATCTCCTCCTCGAGCTGCTTGATCGCGCGGTGGATGAGGACCTTGGTTGCCCCGTCGGAGCGGCCCAGCGAACGGGCGATCTCGCGGTTGTCCATGCCCAGCGCGAAACGCATGATCAGAGCGTCGCGGCGGTCATCGGGAAGGTATTGGAGGTGGTCCATGACCCGCTTCAGCTCCTCCCTGCCCTCGACGATCCGCTCCGTGCCGTGGGGCGCGGCGATCGGCTCCGACTCCTCGAGCACACGCTGGGGTCGCCGGGCGCGGTCTCGGTGGTAGTTGGAGGCGAGGTTGTGGGCGATCCGGATGAGCCAGGGACGCAGCGGCCGGCCGTTTGATTCGCGGCGGGCGCGCTCGAAGTGCCGGTAGGCCTGCAGGAATGCCTGCTCCGTGACGTCCTCGGCGTCGTGGTGGTTGCCGACGCGGTAATAGGAGTACGAGTAGACGTCGCGCAGATGGTCGCGGTAGAGGCGCTCGAAGGCGCGGTCGAGCTCGGCCTTTGACTCCCCGTCGCGAGCCGAGCCCTGCTGGGGTTCGGACACAACGCAAGCGTACCCCCGCTCAGGCTCACGCCGCTCGCCCTCCGGCGGCGGGCTCGCGCCGCAGCCGCTCGGCCTGCCTGACCCGCGCCATCCATTCGCCCGGCGAGATCTCCCCGGCGATCAAGCCCGCCAAGCCGTCGAGGGCCGAGCAGCCCGTGCCGGACTTGCGAACGGCCTGAGCGATCAGCGGCACCGAGTCGAGCGCCTCGGACGCCTGGCCGATGATCCCCGGGATCTGCTCGGCAGGCGTGCCCTGACCGAGCAGCTCGCCGGCCCGGCGGTTGCGGCTCCCCTCGGCGAGGATCGTGGCAGTCAGGTCGCCGACCCCCGCGATTCCGGCGAAGGTCTCGTGCTGGGCGCCACGGGCGCGCGCGTAGGCGACGCACTCCCGCCAGACCTGGGCAGTTGCGATGCCGGCGGCGTTCATCCCCTGGGCCTGGGCGGCAGCACCTGCCAGGGCAGCGGCGTTCTTGGCCGCCCCGGCGACCTCAACCCCGACCATGTCCTCGGACCGCTCGCAGACCAGGCCGGCCTCGTCGAAGACGCTGCCGAGCTGGTCGCGCAGGTCGGCGTCCCGGCTGCCGAGCACCAGCGCCGCGGTTCCGGAGACCGCCTCCTTGGCATGGGCGGGGCCGCCCAGCGAGGCGATCGCGCGATGGCGGATCCGCTCGGAGACGTATTCGGAGGGAAGCGCGGCCATCGGCGCGACCATGCCCTTGCTGAGCAGCAGCACCGCCGCCCGCTGGCCGACCCGGTCGCCGATCGCACCCACGGCCTGCGGAAGGGCTGCGGAGGGAACCGCCAGGCAGACGAGGTCGACGCCGGCGAGCTCGATGTCGGCGGCCCGCTTCACGGTCAGGGGGTCCGGGAGCTGCACGCCGGGGAGGTACTCCTCGTTCGCGCGGGTCTCGGACATCTCCTCGGCGCGCTCGGTGGTCCGGGTGCCGAGCTGGACGTCGAGGCCGCCGCGGGCGAGCAGTACCGCCACCGCCGTCCCCCAGCTCCCGGCGCCGATCACGGCCGCCTTGCGGAGCGGGGGAAGGCCGCCGAGCCACTCCCACTGGAGCTCGATCACCGGCCAGACGCGAGCGCCGACCGAATTCGCGAGGGTCGGCGAGGGATCCTCGGTGCGCGGGAAGGTGAGCGCGCGGCCCATCCGGACCTTCACCTTCTTCGGCCGGATCCTCCAGCCGCGACGCACCCGCTCGGTGCCGTGTACCGCGACGGGGAGAACGGCCGCCCCGGTCTCGAGCGCGAGCCGCCCGAAGCCCCGCTTGGGCCGGCCGAGC
Organism: Actinomycetota bacterium; assembly: GCA_046731495.1. Lineage (GTDB taxonomy): Bacteria > Actinomycetota > Thermoleophilia > Solirubrobacterales > 70-9 > DASUPK01. The sequence continues at coordinate 10,503 of JBKPLC010000132.1, forward strand.
GAGCCGGTCCGGTGGCGGGTCCCTTCGGGGAAGATGCAGATCGCGCCCTCGCGCTGGAGCACCTCACGCGAGGTGAACAGCGTCTGCTCGTCGGACTGGCCGCGCCGAACGGGGTAGGCGCCGAGCCGGTTCAGGATCCAGCCCTGCCAGCGCTTCTCGAAGAGCTCGACCTTGGCGACGTAATGAAGCGGCCGCCGCCAGGGAAGCGAGGCGCCGATCACGAAGGGGTCGAGGAAGCTGCGGTGATTGGCCGCGACGATCAGCGGGCCCTTGACCTTGCCGTGCTCGCGCCCGATGCGCGAGAGGCGAAAGTAGACGAGGAAGCAGGGGACGAGTAACAGGCGGACCAGGAGGTACAGCGGCCGGTTGACGCCGTGCTCACGCGTGAACCGGTGGTAGGTGAGCAGCCTCTCCTCGTCCATGCAGTATCCGAAACACCAGCAGGTCGGGCAGTTACAGGCGGGACGGACCGCCCGTCGCTACCAGGCGGCCTCGAGGATCGCCTCGAGGTCCGAGCGCGCGACCTCACCCGGCGTCAGATGCGTGAGCTCAGAGCGGGCCATCGCTCCCTCGACGACGTCGTCGAGGCGGTCGCGGTCGGCGCCGAGCTCGCCCAGCCGCCGGTGCCCGCCGAGGTCGGCAATCCGGTCGGGCAGGCCATCGGCATCGGTGCCGAGGGCGGTCGCGAGCGCTCCGATCTGCTCGGGCGCTCGCCCGCGCATCGCCCGCATCGTCTCGGGCAGGAGTGCGGCGTAGGTCTCCGCATGCGGGATCCCGAGCACCCGCACCGCGGTCTGGCCGAGCACGTGATGGAGGGCGATCCCTGCGGCGCGGTCGACGGCGATCGCGCAGAGGATCGCGCCCAGGGCAAGCGCCGAGCGGTCGCGCTCCTCGGGATCCTGGTCGAGCGCGCCGGCGAGCAGCTCGGCGCCGCGCAGGGCGGCCTCGCGCGAGATCGGGTCGGCCAGGGGCACATAGAGGGACTCGGCGCCGTGGGCCAGTGCGTTCATCGCGGTCGCCCGCAGCTGCGGCTCCGGCGCGCCGGTCATCGTGTCGGCGTAGCCGATCACCAGGGCGGGCCTCGCGAAGCCCGACGCATCCGCCTCCCGGCCGGCGGGCAGCCGGTGAAAGCCCGTGATCGGCGCGCCGGAGAGCGTCGTCGGGATCGCGCAGACCTCGGCGCCGGTGACCGACGCCACCGCTTTGACGGTGTCGATCACCCGCCCGCCGCCGAGTGCGACCAAGTGGTCCGAGCCGACCGCGTCGACGAGCGGCGCCGCGATCTCGTCGACCCGGCCCTCCGGGACCGGGTGGACCTTCGCCGCGGCCTCCCGCAGTTCTGGCGCGTCCGCGAGCGCGCGCTCGGTGCTGAGCAGATCGAACGACTCCCAGCCGGCGCGCTCGAGCGCGGCAGCGGGCTCCGTGATCGTCCCGCCGAAGAGCAGCAGCCGGCGCCGGTCGTCCGTGAACTCGACCCACTCCCCCTCGCGAGGCGGCCTCAGCTCGCTGATGAACTCGGCGCGCTCGGCCACGTGGCGATTCTTTCAGCGTTCAGCGCTGAGAGCCCGGAGTGGGACTCGAACCCACAGCCTCCGCTTTACAAGAGCGGTGCTCCACCAGTTGAGCTATCCGGGCGCCGCAGACAGGGTAGGCCGAGGTGACCCGGAAGAGCGGGAGCTACTCGTCGTCGATCTCGTCGTCGTCGACGTAGTCGCCCGGGTTGAGCAGCTCGTCGACGGCTTCGGCGACGCACTCCG
>JBKPLC010000133.1:0-7460 GCA_046731495.1 Actinomycetota bacterium
CGGCGCCGTTGATCGTGAAGCTCCACTCATCGAGCGGCGTGTGCGGCGTCGGTCCGGCGGACAGCACCGGAAAGTCGCCTGTGACGTACTGACCCGGCGGCACGCGTGCGGGATCGACGTCCACCCGGCGGCCCCGGAAGCCTCGTGAGATTGGCATGGGCTGAGCATGGCCGCGCATCGGTCGACCGGCAAGCGGAGCTCGCGATCAAGCGTTACGCGATCGCCCTGGACTGGTGCCACCGTATGACGGACCGTAAGCGGGCGCGAGATGAGCCGCCCTCGAGCTCTGCAACACGCGCACGCGCGCGAAGCAGACGTCGTTCCCACGGATCCGTCAGGCCGGGTCGGGCCGTTCGTCTGCGGGCCGACGGTCAACGACCTCCCGCACCTCGGGCCCGCCAAGACCTACAGCCAGTTTGACTCCTCGTCCGCCTCCCGCGCGCCCGGGGCTTCTCCGTCAGGTATGTGCAGAACATCACCGACGTGGACGACGAGATCATCCGCCGAGCGCGCCAGCTCGGGATCGACCCGTCAGACGTCACTCGCAGATACGAGCGCGCGTATCTGGACGACATGCGTGCGCTGCGCAACGACTCCGTGGACGTGTACGCGCGCCCTAGCGACTGCATCGACCAAGTCATCAGCGGTTCGACGAGCGGTGCAGTTCGGCGGCCAGCCGGCGCGCGACGTCGCGGTCGATGCCGTGCTTGTCGGCGAGCGCCGACGCCGGGCATTTGCAGCACGCCGCTCCGCATCGGGCCAGCTTGCCGCGGCCGACTCTCTGCGCGATCGCGCATGCCCCTGTCGATCTGGGCGTGACGTGTAGCGGCGCGGGTTGTGGATGGTCTCGATGTGTCGGCAATCGGGCGGCAGCCGCCGCGGCCGGATGTGCACGTAGCGGCCCGCGTCGGGCTCGCGCATCACGGCCTCACCGACCAGGCGGGACTGCGATGTGTTCATGCGAGAACGGTGCTGCGGGCAGCGCAGGATCGCGTCCGTGAGCCCCTAGCGGCGGACCCAGGGAGCCCCGAGTCTCGGGCGCTCGGTCCTCAGCGCGGGACACGACCCGGTCGGCGCACATCCGTGACGTGTCACGTTGACCGCCGCGCGCCGCCAAGCGCCGCGAGCAGGTCATCGCAGGCGTGCTCGCACTGGCGGCACTCCTCGGCGGACAGACGGCAGTGCTCATGGTGATGCGCGTGACGCTCGCACTCCGCGGCGCAGGCGCGACACGCGGCCAGGCATGCCTTGAGCGCCGTGAGCTGCGTGTCCGCGTCAGGGTCGGTCTGGCGGCTGAGGATGCGCCCGACGTCAACGCACGCGTCGGCGCAATCAAGGCAGAGCCGCACGCAGCGAGCCAGCTCGGCGATATCGGGCTCGGCGAGGCACGCGTCGGCGCAGATCGTGCACGTCCCCGCGCACGCGGCGCACTCGTCGATGCACGCCGCGAGCGTGGCGACGTCGGCGATGAGTGGACGCCGATGCGTTCCGAGGATCTCTTCGACGCTCATGTTCTCTCCTTTGGGTGGATGCGCTTCTTCCAGACGATCGCGGCGCCCGCCCAGATGACGATTGACACGGCGACCGTGCCAAGCCGAGACGGCCGAGGTCGAGCGATTGCACCGGGCCCGAGAAGCCGTTGCCGAGGCCGAGTGCGCGAGCCGCCATCTGGAGCAACAAAAACGGTTCCGACAATCATGGCGAGCGCCACTGACAGGTCGTGACGGCGATGTTCTAGAAGACCCGGCGCAACGGGATCTGCGGGGCCCACGCATTCGCCTCGCGCATGAGCACCGCGGTGGCGCTGCCGTCACATCTGACCGCATCGCGCGCGTGGGCGAGCAGCGTGGCGATCGGAGTGCCACGGCCGTCGTTGCGCACGTCGCATGCGGCGCGATCGTCGACGGCTTCGCCTCGATCGCCGACCGACCGCAGACGGCGGGCCGTCGGAGCGATCCCACGTGCTTGAGAACCCGCATGCTCACCGTGGGGAGCGGCCGGTCTGCTGGGCGCACGGCCGGATGATGAGCGTGGGTCGGTCGGCGTGGTGCACGATTGCGCTTGAGACGCTCCCTAGAAGCATCGGTCGCAGACCGGTCAGTCCGCGGGATCCCATGGCGATGATGGCGGCGTCGTGGCGGTCGGCGATCTCGACGATCGTCTTCCACACCGGTCCGGTGGCCTCGACGGCGACCGGCTTGGCGTGAAGGCCTGCCCGTTGCGCGATGCGAACGCCGTCGCGGGCGACGCGCTCGCCGAGCTCGGCGGTGGCGCGATCGATTTCGACGAAGCCGAACTTGCCGTCGGTCGGGGCGAATAGGGAGGTGCCCTGTGCGGGCGTCGGTTGCCAGACGGTCACGACCAGCGCATCGCGACCGCCCAGCACGCGCCCAGCGTGCACGATCGCGTGCTTGGCATCCTCGGATCCCTCGTAGCACAGCAGCAGCGGACCGTCGGCGGTGCGAGTGTGCCCGGCGGGGTCGACCGCGAATGTGGTGACCGGCAGGCGAAAGCGGTTCTCGACGTGCTCGATGAGCCGGCGCTCCTGCCAGTTGGCGTGCTCTGAGACGTGCAGGGCGATCAGGATGTGATCGGGCACGAACGCCGTGACTGCGTCCGCGATGACCGTCAGGACGCTTCCACGGCGAGCCGCGCCGCCCGCGTCCGCACCGATCGCGTGCACGTGGCTCAGGACCGTGTCGAGGCGCTCGTCGGCGTAGTGCCGGAATCGATCCACGTCATCGGCGAGCCAGGCCAGTCGTCCGGGGAGCGTCGGCGTGAGGACATTGACCTCGGTCGCGGCGTCGATGATCGCGCGAACGATGGGCGGTAGCTCGTCGACGTCGGCGACAGCCGCGTCAGAGACGAAAAGGAGCCGCTGTATCCCCGGGGTGGGGTTCGTCGGAGGCGCGTCGGACCCGACGCCGTTCGGGCTGCTCATGATGCGCTCCTTTCGAGTGGATATTCAGCAACCGGGATGCTGTCGTCTTGCTGGGGCATAACGTCGGCGTCCTCGCGTGACTGGCGGCTGAGGTAGGGCACGAGGTAGCGGCCGCTGAGCTTGTTCGGCGGCCGCTACAGGGGTTACGAAGAGATTGTGGGGTCGTCGCCGGCGCAGCCGCTGATGCGGGATTCCGAGGCCTGAGCGTTAAGCGATCGTCCTCACCTGGCAGCCGCTCGAGGCGAGCCCCGTAGAAGTAGGACGGGTCAGCGCCAGGAGCGAGCCGGGGGACAATCGGGGCCGAGGTGCCTCGTGTCCTGGCGCCTCGCCTGCGGCGAGCGAGTTGCGTAAGTTCCGTGTCGAGGCCGTGCCGCACGCCGCACGCCGCGCGCCGACCCGCGCCGCAGCCAAGGCCGGCGGCCACGCGCGCGCCGAGGTTGGCGTCGACGCCAGTCCAGTACCCGATCATGCGGCCCTGCAGGTCATCGCTCACGTCTTGAGAGACGTGGCCAACGATGTTGCTCAGGGTCGCGCACCGTGTCGGCGCTGCCCAATCGCTCGCCATGGTTGAGAAGCGCACGAGCACGGCGTGCGCTTACCGCGGTGACCTCGAAGAGCCGTGCGCGGCGCTGCCCTTGGCGTGCACGACGCGCTCGGGCACCCGCTCGCGGTTGAAGTGCTGCATCTTCTGCACTACGTGGGCGTCCTGGAGCACCGTCGGACCGTTCGGGCCAACAGTCAGCGAGTGCTCGTCGCTGGCAACTCGCACCCCTGATGCGTTCGTTGTTCGTTGCTCAGCCATGGAGCCGAAAACTACGGTCAAGCACGGGGGGCGTCGAAAACGGTTCCCGAGCGCCTGATCGCCACGCGCGATCGTTCCCGTTTGGGCGCGGTCGCAGCAGAATGAGGTCTGTGCTTGGAGCCGCGGACGATCGCGCAGAAGTTCGGGGCGCACGTACCGGGAGCGCGATCGCGTCCCACACGGTCGGCAGCGCATCGCCGCTCACGCCGTGCTCGCGCAGGAAGTCACGCGCAACGTTGGCGCCGTCGACCTCAAGACTGTCGTGCTCGCTGCGATGCCCCTCGACGAGCCCCGATGTCGTGGAACATCGCGCCGATGTGGAGCAGTTCGGGGGTCATAGCGCAGGCCGCGGAGCCGCGGACTGTAGGGCACCCCACGAGTACACGCGCAGTGCGTGGTGGTACAGGAGATCGGACTCGACGCTGCGAATCAGGTCGATTGCGTCACGCGCGGTCCGGCTGTCGGGGATCGCGGGAGCGGACGTGGTTCCGAGGGCGGTCATGCTTTTGGCTCCTTCAGGCGTTGTCTGCTTTCGCTCGGCCGAGGGTCACCGCAGGCGCGATCGGCCTCGCCTGGCGGAGAGCCTTGACGCGAGCCTCCAGGAGACGATCGAGTCCACGCGCGGCCCGGCGGCGACCTCGAGACGCTCCGAGCGACGCGTCGCATTCCCGATCACGCCGGCGGCAGAACGTATCGCCGTCGGCAGCGCGCGGACGTAACGTCGAGAGCCACCGATCCTGTAGGAGGTCCCGATGCCCCTATCCGGCACCGGCGAGCGCGTCACTCCCGTGTATTTGGTGGGCTTCCAGAACCGGCTGCTCGTGCTCATCCGCTGGTCCATCGGCTTCGCCACTCGCGGCCGCGGCGTCCGGCTCATCACGAGTCCCACGAACGCCGACGCTGCCGGCCGTCCGGCGGCGCATCCCGAACCATTGATGCCTCGAGGCGAGGTCTCGCAGCTCCGATGACCGGAGCGAGAAAGGAGCCGGTCGTGTTCGTCGAACTGGACACACGCCAAGACGCTGATGACACGATCTCGCTCGAGTGGGATCGCGACACGGGCGAGACCCAGATCGTCGTGGCAGACATCCGCGACGAGAGCCTGCTCGTGTGCCCTGTCCCAGCCGTCAACGCCGGTGAGGCGTTCCGCCATCCGTTCAGGAATGCGCGATGAGCCCCTCCGACGCATCGGCCCAGCTCGCCGTCGCCCGCGGCGGAGACAGGCGGCGCGCGGCTCAGGGATCTGACGACGGAGGCGACGCGAGCAGAGCGCCACTGGCGGATAGTCTCGGCCCACGCGTGGGAGTCGCGGCCACGTTCGCGACCACCGAGCACTTCAACCTGCAAACCGCCCGCGCGCTCACCGTCTCCGAAGCCAACGGACGCGCCAGCATCTACCTCGCCGCCCTGTCCGGCAACCTGATCGCGCTTGCCTTCGTCGGCCAGATGTCCCGGCTCGGCGCGGCCTTCTATGCCTTCGCGCTGATTCTGTTGCCGGTGTTGGCGTTCGTGGGGGTGGTGACGTTCCTGCGTCTGGTGCAGTGCTCGACCGAGGACCTCGCCTACGCAAGGAGGATCGCGCTCCTTCGCAGCTTTTACCTGCGGCTCTCGCCGGAGCTCGAGCCGTACCTCGTCGTCGTCACTGAGGGGCGTCGGGCGAGGGCGCCATCTCCGGGCGCATGGCAACTGACACTTACGGCCGCCGGAATGGTCGCGGTGATCGACAGCGTGGTGATTGGGGCGTGCGCCGGACTGGTGCTGGAAGCCGCGGGCATCCACTCGCTCGGGATTCCGGTTGCGCTTGGAGCCGTCATCGGAGCAGCCGCCTTCACGTTGCACGAACGCCACCACCGTCGCGCCCGCGACGCCTACAGCCCTGAGGCTGTCGATCTGGCCGCGATCTTCGTCCCACCATCGCAGGAGCGGCAGCCTCGCTGATATCGGCGCCTGGACGAAAGGAACTCTCGCCGCATGGCTCAGTCCGAGCGATCGGGAGATGAGGCGACTTTCGTCTCCAGAACCGACGAGGAAAGACCTGAATTTGCGGCTTCCCTCCGCCGCGAGGGCCTTCGCAAATTCGCGCACTTCCAGCCGGGGTCATCAGCGTTGGGTATGCGTCGACGTTGTCCCAGTGGCGCACGCGTAAACACCAGACGTCGTTGCTCTGAGCCGATTCGCTCTCGCGATCGACAAGAGCGAATGGCCGGAGGAGTCTGAGGACATGCCGAGATGGCCCGAGAACCCCGACGACGATGTCGACCCCGCGATCGCCCCGCTGATCGAGGCCGGCGAGGGCGAATCGGAGGGCTTCGACGTGGCCGAGGCTGACCTGATAAGGCACGCCGAGCACGGGAACCAGGACGGCACCGACCCCATCTGGCGGGACGCCGCGGGCTTCCGCGCGGAAGAGATCCCAGGACTCGATGACGACCGCTACGGCGCGGGCGACGACGAGGACCCGGAAACTTGACCGTGCGACACGCTGTCACGAAGCTGGCGACGCGGCCGGGTGCGTCACGACCCGTCGGTTGAGACGACCTCGATGTCATCCCGCTCGGCGATCGAGGCATGCGTCGTCGGGGTCATACATGCGCCGACGAGTGCTAGCGCCACGCGGCCCACCACGCCTACTGCCGTGTCTGTATGGAGTTCGTCGCCTGTCACGAGGCTGCAGTCCGTTGCGCGCGAGACCCCACCGCCAGCCGATGGACGAGCTGCACGCCATCGCTCCTTCGCCCACCGCCGTGGCGCAGCGCTTGCTCGACCCGCGGACGCCACCCGCTGCGAACACGCCCCGACTGCTGGTTTCGAGCAGGACTCACCGCCCGCGTTGGTACCGTGCACAGCCATTGGTCGTACCTCGTTGTGGTGAGCGTTGAACCCCTTCGCCTTCGAGCGAATCCGATGTGCAGCGCTGCACGACACCCGTGACAGATAATTTGATCCGCATTCCTTGTCGTCAGCGTCGCTTGGCTTGACCATCGCCGAGGAGGACCGCTGCGCCAATCGCCCAGCGCGTATCGCTGGTCGTCGAGGGCGCTTGCGATCACCGGGCCCGTTCGCAGAATGGTGTGCATGGAAGCGATGGCTCGCGCGAGCTCGATCGAGGCGTTCAACGACGTGCTCGCGACCATCGGCCGCGCCGACGAGGTCGTCGCGATGGATGCAGAAAGGACTCTGGTCGGGTGAACACCTCGGCCTCCACTGCCCTGCCCGCGGGTCGGAGAGCGTGATCACGTCACCGGCTCGAGCAGCCCCAAGCTGACGCTCGCGAGTATGGGGATTTCGGATGCCCGTACTGCTTCCAAGCCAGTCGACCGGTGAAGTCACTCCTGGACCGCTTCGACGGCCTCCGCCTCGTCTGGCGCCACTTCCCCGTGCCTGCGCTGCATCCTCGAGCGGACCTCGCCGCGGAGCTCTCCGAGTTGGCCGGCTTGCACGGGCAGTTTTGGGACGCACATTCGCTGCTCGTTACACCGCGCGGGAGGTTCTCACACGACGACCTGCTCGCGGTGGCAGGGCGACTTGAGCTCGACCCAGCGGAGACCCACGCGGCCCTTCGCGAGCACACGTTTCGCGAGCGCGTCCTCGCCGACATCGAGGGCGGCCGGAGAGCTGGAGTCCACGCGACGCCGACCTTCTTCGTCGATGGCGAGCGCCTGGACCGGCCCTGGCGCGAACTCCCGCAGATCGTGCGGGCAAGCCTCGCAACAGCCT
>JBKPLC010000134.1:0-30214 GCA_046731495.1 Actinomycetota bacterium
CTCCTGCCCACCCCGCACGCACGGACCGAGGCGGCCGGGTCTAGCGGGAGAGCCGTTCCGCAAGCGCTTTTGCAACCGGCCCCGGAACCAGATCGCCCACGTCGCCGCCGAAGGTCGCGATCTCCTTGACCCCCGTCGACGAGAGGAAGCTGTAGTTCGCGGAGGCGAAGATGTACATCGACTCGATCTCCGCGGCGAGCTTGCGGTTGAGCTGATTCATCTCGAACTCGTACTCGAAGTCCGAGATCGCGCGCAGCCCCTTGATGATCGCCGTGGCCTTGTGCTGGCGCGCGAACTCGACCAGGAGGTTGGTCATGATCCCGACCTCGACGTTGCCGAGCTCCGCCGTCGCGTCCTCGATGAACTGCTTGCGCTCCTCGGCCGTGAACAGGGTCTTCTGCTTGCGAACCGGGTTGTTGACCACGCCCACGACCACCTTGTCGAACACCCTGGCGGCACGGGTGATCACGTCCAGGTGGCCGTTCGTGACCGGGTCGTAGCTGCCCGGGCAGACCGCGACGCGGGGGTTCTCCTCACTCATCCCGGTAGATCCTGATCAGAGTGTCGCCGTACCTCCGCTCGGTGAGCAGGGTCAGCTCGAGCGGCAGTGGCCGATCGGGGGAGGTCTCCACCATCACCCTCCCTCCCTCGGCGAGTGCGCCTCGTATGAGCGGATCGAGTTCGTCTGCAAGGCGGTCGGCGAGTCTATAGGGCGGGTCGCAGAGCACGAGGTCGAACGAGCCGGGATCGCCCCGGCGCAGGAAGCGGGCGGCGTCGGCCCGCACCACCTTTCCGCGCTCGGCCAGGCCCAGTGATTCGACGTTCCGACGCGCGGCCGCCGGACGCGTGTCGACGAGCGTCGCCTCGGCCGCGCCGCGTGAGAGCGCCTCGATCGCGAGTGCGCCGCTGCCGCAGAAGAGGTCGAGGACCCGGGCGCCCGCCACGTCGCCCAGGATCGAGAAGAGGGCCTCTCGCACCTTCTCGGTCGTCGGGCGGACGCCGGACTTCGGCACGTGCAGGCGCCGGCCGCGCAGCTCGCCTCCCGTCACACGTATCTCGGGCATAGCTAGGCCGCAATCTGCTCGACGCGCTCGTCGCCGAAGCGGTGCCGCGCCTCGTCGAGCAGCGGGCCGAGCGCCGCCGCCTCGAGGGACCCGTGCCGCTCGCGCAGCTCCAGCACGCGTCGGCGCGCCTCGAGCAGGAGCGCCGTGTCCTCCGGCAGCGAGGCCGCTCGGAACCGCGGCAGCCCGTGCTGCCGCGTGCCCAGGATCTCCCCCTCCCCGCGGATCGTGAGGTCGACCTCGGCCAGGGCGAAGCCATCCACCTCCCCCGCGATCGCCTCGAGGCGTGCCTTCGCTGCGTCGGACTCGGGGTCGCCGAAGAGGATGCAGAAGGACTCGTGCTCTCCGCGGCCGACCCGGCCGCGGAGCTGGTGGAGCTGCGAGAGCCCGAAGCGCTCGGCCCCCTCGATCAGCATGACGGTGGCGTTGGCGACGTCGATCCCCACCTCGATCACCGTGGTGGCCACCAGGACGTGTGCCTCGCCCGACGCGAAGGCCTCCATCGCCCGCGCCTTTGCCTCGGAGGTCATCTGGCCGTGCAGCAGCGCCACCCGGAAGTCGCGGAACTCGCCGTGCGCCAGCCGCTTCGCCTCGGCCTCCGCGGCCTTCGCCTCAATCGCCTCCGAATCCGAGACCAGCGGACAGACCACGTACGCCTGCCGTCCCTCGCGCAGCCGAGCGCGGATGAACTCATAGGCCTCCGCGCGGCGGTCCTCGCCCACAACCCGGGTTCGAATCGGCTGCCGGCCCTTCGGCAGCTCCCGGAGCGCGGTGGTGTCGAGATCGCCATAGGCAGTCAGCGAGAGCGTGCGCGGGATCGGAGTGGCGGTCATGTGCAGGACGTGGGGCAGGCGCCGGCCGGGCCCCTTCGCGTCGAGCGCCGCCCGCTGGCGGACCCCGAAGCGATGCTGCTCGTCCACGACCGCCACGGCGAGGGAGGAGAACTCGACCGCCTCCTCGATCAGCGCGTGGGTGCCGACCACCAGCTGCGGCTGGCCGGCGGCCAACGAGCTGAGCAGCTGGCGCCGTCGCGCCGGCGTCGTCGCCGACGTCAGCAGGGTCGCGTTGACGCGAGGGTGCTCTGAGCGCAGCGAGGAGCAACCCGTTTCATGATGGGAGGCGAGCAGCGTCTCGAGGGTTCGAAAATGCTGCTCGGCCAGGGTCTCCGTGGGCGCCATCAGGGCGGCCTGGTGACCCGCCTCGATCGCGCGGAGCATCGCGTAGACGCACACGACGGTCTTGCCGCTGCCGACCTCGCCCATCAGCAGCCGCTGCATCGGCTGTTCGCGCTCCAGGTCCTCGTCGATCTCCTCGATCGCCCGTCGCTGATCGCCGGTCAGCTCGAACGGCAGCGACTCGATCCAGGCCCGGACTCGCTCCCCCGGCTCGGGCAGGGCGACGCCCTGATTCGCGGAGATCCGCCGGCCGCGGCGCGAGACCAGCGCCGCCTGGTAGAGGAAGAGCTCCTCGAAGGCGAGGCGCTCCCGGGCGGCCTCGGCCGCGTGCTCGTCGGGCGGGAAGTGCGAGGCGGTCAGCGAGTCGGTGGCGCCTGCCATGCGCAGCTCGCGCCGAAGCCGCCCCGGAATCGGCTCGACCGCATGGCGCGCCAGCGGGAGCGCCTGCCAGACCCATTCGCGGATGCGCTGCGGCCTGACCCGCTCGCTGGCGGGGTGCACGGGCACGATCCCGGTCGTGTGCAGACCGGTTTCCTGGCCCGAATCGAGGAACTCGTGCTCGGCGACGGTGAAGCCGCGCTTCTCGAGCTTGCCGTGGAGCAGCAGCCGCGCGCCGGGCCGAAGCCGGTCCAGAAGCCAGGCGCGGTTGAACCAGACGGCCTTCGCCTTCCCGGTCGCGTCGAAGACCTCGGCCTCGAGGATGGTGAGCCGGCGGCGGCGGGTCGGACGGACCCGTGCGCCCGAGACCTCGACCTCAATTGTCGCCTGCTCCCCCAGCTTGAGCTCGGCCAGGCCGATCGGCTCCGCGCGATCGCGATAGCCGTGCGGCAGGTGGCGCAGAAGGTCCCCGAGGCTCGCGATACCCATCTCCGCGGCCGCTACGGCCAGCTTCGGCCCCGCTCCGCGGAGCTTCGTGATCGGCGCGTCGAGGACAGCGGGGCGCGGCAGCGTCTTCAGCGGCGCCTTGAGTAGCCGCTCGCGCGCCAGCGGCTCCCCGGTTCCGACCGCGCGCGGCACGAACGTCGCGGCCGGACCTGCGTCGGGCTCGAGGGCCGCCTCCATCGCCCAGAGGCTAGGCGGCGGAACGGTCGACAGTCGGCGCTACTGCGCGGCCAGCAGCCACCAGTAGTGCGGCTGGCCGCCCTCGTGGAGCTCGAGCTCCACACCCTCCGGCGCGTGCGCCTCGAGATCCCCGAGCGCAATCGGAGCAGTCTCGCCGCCCAGCACCGTGAGGATCTCGGCGCCATCGCCGAGCTGCGCCATAGTCTCGCTCAGGGTCGTGCCGGCGCCTCCCCAGGAGACGATCCGATCGCCGACGAACCCGACGGCGTCACCCTTCACGAACCGGCCCTTCGGATCGTCGCGCGCCGCGGGCGCCACCGAGCCGGCCCGGATTCCACGCAGTGCGCCGGCGATCCGCTCGGCGTTCTCGTCGAGCGACGCGCGGGGGGCGAGTTCCACGAGGGCCGCCAGACCCGCCTGCTGGGAGGCACAGTCGACGACTCGCGCCTGCTTGTCGGAGAGCTCCGCAGCCCGCTCGGCCGCCATCAGGACGTTCGGGTTGTTCGGGAAGACGAGCACCTCCTCTGAGGGCACCTCGTGGATCGCCGCCAGCAGGTCGTAGATCGAGGGGTTGAAGGTCTCTCCGCCGTCCACCACGAACGCGCCGAGCCCCTCGTAGAGCTCCCGCACGCCGGCTCCGGCCACCACCGCCACGGCCGCGCAGCGGCCGGCCTGCAGGCGCGCACTCCGCTCCGCGATCTGCTCGCGCATGTCGGCCACGTCCAGCTGCGAGACGCCGCCGGCGTCCTCGAACAGGGCCACGGCCGCCTCCGGCTCGTCGGTGTGCACATGGACCTTGAGCGTGGCCTCGTCGCCGACGACCAGCACCGAGTCGCCGAGCTCCTCCAGGCGAGGGACGAACGAGCGGCCCTCGAGCCCTGAACCCTGAACGATGAAGTTCGTGCAGTACCGGTACCGGCTGTCCTCGTGGTGCGGCCGGGTGTCGCTCGCCGGGGCGTAGTGCGGGAGGCCGTCGGTGATCTCGTCGTCGCCGCGCAGGCCGGCCACGACGCCGGCCAGGATGACCACGAGGCCGTGCGCGCCCGCGTCCACGACGCCCGACTCGCGCAGCACCTCGAGCTGCTCCGGGGTCCGGGCGACGGCCGCCTCCCCATCGCGAACGGCTCCCTCCAGCAGCTCGGCCAGGAGGGCGTCCTGCTCCGCGGGGGTGGCATCGCGCGAGAGCCGCGCCGTCTCCATGTGCGCAAGCCGGCGGGAGATCGAGTGGGCCATCTCGCGGAAGACGGTCAGCATCGTGCCCTCGGCCGGCTCCCGCACCGACTCATACGCCGCGTCCGCCGCACGCGCGAACGCGGCGGCCACCAGCATCGGGTCGACCAGCTCGCCGGGCCGGCTCGCGAGCTCCTCGGCGGCGCCGCGAACGATCTGGCTCAGGATCACCCCCGAATTGCCCCGCGCCCCCATCAGCGCCGCGCGGGCCAAGGCGTTGACAAGCTCGGTCCGCCCGACCTCGTCGACCAGCTGCCCGTCGAGGCGATCGAGCTCATCGCTCACGGCCCGCAGCGTCAACGCCATGTTGTCCCCCGTGTCGCCGTCGGCGACCGGGAAGACGTTCAGGTCATTGACCTCCTTGCGCCGCTCATCGAGATGCGCGGCGGCGGCGCGAATGACACGCCGGAATCGCTCTATCGAGGGATCGGCCATGCGGGGATTCGACGACACCCTAGCGGCCACCAGGCCGCCCGCTCATGAGCGAGGGGCGAAGCCCCGAGCGGTTGTGCGGGGCGGCCGCTCGTGGCCGCGATCTGATGGCGAAGCCGTGAATCGAGCGGTTTACGCCGCTTTAGTCACCTTGTTGGACTTCAGGCAGCGCGCACAGACGTAGACGCGCCGAGTGCGGCCGTTCTCCTCCTGGATGCGCACCTTCTGGAGGTTCGGGTTGAAGCGCCGCCGAGTCGCGACCATCGAGTGGCTCCGCGAGTTGCCGAAGGCGGGGCGCTTGCCGCAGCTGTGACAGACCTTGGCCATTGGACGCGTGATGGTAGCTAGATCGCCTCGCGCAGCAGCGACATCCGCATCGCGACGATTGCAGCGCCGCGGCCTTGGTCGCGCTTGTCGCCGCCCGACCGGGCGAGTGCCTGGTCCATGTTCTCGGCGGTGATCACCCCGAAGGCGCAGGGCACGCCGGTATCGAGCTGGACACGCTGGGTCCCCGACGCGACTCCGTGGCAGACGTGGTCGTAATGGCTCGTCTCGCCCCGGATGACGACGCCGAGGCAGGCGATTCCAGCGAAGCGGCCGGATTCGGCGCAGAGCTTGGCGGCGAGGGGCAGCTCAAAGGCACCCGGCACCCGGAAGGTGTGGATCGAGGCCGGCGTAACGCCACCGAGCTCGAAGCCCTCGGCCGCGCCATTCAGCAGACGCTCGGCGATGTCCTCGTAGAAGGTTGCGACGCAGACCGCGAACTCGCTGCGAGCGAGCGCCTCACGCTCCTCGTCAGTGAACTCCTCGTAGGAGGCACTGTCATCGGCCACGCCGGGAACCTATCCGGAGAGACGAGATCTAGTCGCCGGGCGGGTAATCGCCGTCCCCGCCCTCGCGGCGGTTCTCGGCGTCCTTGCGGTGCTCCTCGTAGATCAGCTGCTCGTCGAGCGGCAGGCCCTGGTGATGGAGCGCGTGACCGAGGCGTTCCCGCTTCGCCCGGAGGTAGGCCTCGTTGTGCGGGTTGGGTACGGCCTGGATCGGCACCTGATCCGTGACCGAGAGCCCGTAGCCCTCCAGGCCGAGGATCTTCTTCGGGTTGTTGGTGAGGATCCGGATGCTGGACAGACCGAGGTCGACCAGGATCTGCGCGCCGATCCCGTAGTCGCGAAGGTCAGCCGGGAGCCCCAGCTTGAGGTTTGCGTCGACCGTGTCGAGCCCCTCCTCCTGGAGCCTGTAGGCCCGCAGCTTGTTGAGCAGGCCGATGCCGCGCCCCTCCTGGGAGAGATAGAGGAGGACGCCCTTCCCCTCACGCTCGATCATCGCCAGCGCCGCCTCGAGCTGCTCTCCGCAGTCGCAGCGCAGTGAATGGAAGACGTCTCCTGTCAGGCACTCCGAGTGCACCCGGACGAGCACGTCCTGCTGGCCGGCGACGTCGCCCTTGACCATCGCGACGTGATGCTTCTCGTCGATCAGTGACCGATAGCCGACCGCCGTGAACTCGCCGAAGGCGGTGGGGAGCTTGGTGGAGACGATCCGCTCGACCAGCTTCTCGGTCCTGCGCCGGTAGGCGATCAGGTCGGCGACCGTGACCATCTTGAGGTCGTGCTTGGCGCAGTAGCCGACCAGGTCGGGGACTCGCGCCATGGTCCCGTCCTCGTTCATAACCTCGCAGATCACGCCGGCGGGGATCAGGCCGGCGAGGCGCGCCAGGTCGACGGCCGCCTCGGTCTGGCCGGTGCGCTCGAGCACACCGCCGTCCTTCGCCTTCAGAGGGAAGACGTGCCCGGGCTGGACCAGGTCTTCCGGGGCCGAGTGCGGGTCGATCGCAACCTGGATCGTCCGAGCGCGGTCCGCGGCCGAGATGCCGGTGGTGACGCCCTCGCGCGCCTCCACCGAGACGGTGAAGGCCGTCTGGAACGGCGCTTCGTTCTTCGCCGCCATCAGATTGAGCCCGAGCTCCTGGCAGCGCTCGTCGGTGAGCGCGAGGCAGATCAGGCCGCGGCCGTGCGTCGCCATGAAGTTGATCGCCTCCGGGGTCGCGAACTGGGCGGCCATGGTCAGATCGCCCTCGTTCTCCCTGTTCTCGTCGTCGCAGACGACCACCATCCGTCCACGGCGGATGTCCTCAATCGACTCCTCGATGGTCGCGAAGGGCGAGTCGGTCCGGGTCTCGGTCGGCTTCTGCTGCTCGGTTGCCATCGATGCTCCTAGTCGTAATGCGAGGGTGCGCCGCCAGGCGCAACCCGTTTCATGAGGAAGGGTGACATGCCGGCCTCGGCGGAGAGCTGGCGGCGGACGTAGCGGGCGAGCACGTCGCACTCGACATTGAGGCGCATCCCCGCCGCTGCGTGGCCGAGCGTGGTGCGCTCGAGCGTCTCGGGAATCAGGGAGACCTCGACCACGGGATCATCTAGGCCGGCCACGGTCAGGCTGACCCCCTCGAGTGCGATCGACCCGCGCTCGACGACGTAGGGCAGGAGCTCGTCGGGGAGCTCCGCGCTGAGCCGCTTCGCGAATCCGTCCGGGACGAGCTCGGTGACGGTGGCGGTCCCGTCGACATGGCCCTGGACGACGTGGCCGCCGAGCCGATCGGTCGGACGCATCGGCAGCTCGAGGTTGACCGGCGAGCCGGCCTCGAGCTGGCCCAGCGTGGTCAGCGAGAGCGTTTGGCGCATCACATCGGCCTCGAAGGCGCCCTCGCCCGCCGAGGTGGCGGTGAGACAGGCGCCGTTGACGGCGATCGAGTCCCCCGGCTCGAGCTCCGCGGCCAGATCGGCCGTTACTCGAAGACGAGCGCCCTCCTCCGAGGTGTCGACCAGTTCGACGGTTCCCAGCTCTTGGATGATCCCGGTGAACATCAGCCGCTCACCACTCCCTGAGCCGTGCTCGGATCAGCATGTCCTCGCCGACCTCCTCGAAGCTGGTCGACAGGGGCCGCACGCCCTCCGCGATGCGGGCGACGCCTTCCCCCTCGAGCACCGCCCGCGCCTGGGCGGCGCCGACCAGGACGGGCGCGAGGAAGAGGCGGACCTCGTCGATCTCACCGGCGTCGAAGAGCGCCCCGGCGAGGGTCGGCCCGCCCTCGACGAACAGGTCCTGGATCTGGCGCCGACCGAGTTCGTCGAGCGCCGCCTCCAGCCGGGCGCGCGGGGTGCGCCCCGGGGCGACGACCACTTCGGCGCCGGCGCGCTCCAGTCCGTCGCGGCGCGCGGACGCCGCCTCGGGGGCGCAGATCACCAGCAGGGGGGCCTCGTCCACGGAGCCGACCAACGCCGAGTCGAGCGGCAGCCGGGCCTGCGAATCGAAGACCACGCGCGTCGGCTGGCGGGCTGTCGCGTCGGTCCTCGCGGTGAGGAGCGGGTCATCGGCGAGCGCGGTGCCGATCCCGACCGCCACCGCGTCGCACTGGGCGCGCCAGCGGTGAACCAGCTCGCGGCTCTCGACCGAGGAGATCCAGCGGGAGTCACCGGTCGGCGAGGCCACGCGGCCGTCCAGGGACATGGCGGCCTTGTAGGTGACCAGGGGACGGCCGGTGCGAGCGCGCTTGCGGAAGGGCTGGTTGAGGAGCCGGGCCGCGCTCGCCTCCGGGCCCCCAGCGAGCTCCACCTCGACCCCGCCGTCGCGGAGCATGCCGGGGCCGCGGCCCGAGGCCTTGTCCGTCGGATCGTCGGAGGCGTAGACCACGCGCGAGATCCCCGCCTCGAGGATCGCCTCCGTGCAGGGCGGCTGGCGGCCGGTGTGAGCGCAGGGCTCGAGGGTGAGGTAGAGATCGCAGCCGGCCGGGTCCTCGCCGCGGGCCCGGCAGTTGTCCAGCGCGGCGCGCTCGGCGTGTAGGCCACCCAGCTCGGCGTGGAAGCCCTCGCCGACGATCTCGCCCTCACGAACGATCACCGCGCCGACCAGCGGGTTCGGGCTGACGCTGCCGCGGCCACCTTCGGCGAGCTCGAGCGCCCGCCGGAGCCAAGCCGCTTCCTGTTCGGTGCTGACCGTGGCCATTCGCCTCCTCCGATCTTGGGGCGGGCGGGCCGATTGACTGGTCAGTCAGCCAGTCTAGCTGCCAGCCACATCGACACCCAACCCGCGAGTAGAGTGGCCCCGCTCCTAGGGAGACCTGCCAACTCAAAGAGGGGAGTACTCGATGAGGGAGAGATTCAGCCGGTCGATGTCGCCGGCGGCTGTGGTGATCGCTGTGCTGGCCTTGGGCGTGGCCCTGGGCGGTGGCGCGTACGCCGCTTCAGTGAAGCTGGGCAAAAACGCTGTCAAGACGAAGAACATCAAGAACGCCGCTGTCACTGAGAAGAAGATCGCCGGTGGCGCCGTCACCGAGGCCAAGCTGGCGGATGGCTCGGTGTCGGGCGCGAAGCTGAAAGGGTGTAAGTCGGGGACGACTCTCGTCATCGGGTTCTGCTTCGACAGCAGCGCCCAGGGTCCAGCCACTTGGTTCAACGCCAACAACGATTGCGCTGCGAGAGGCGGCTCGCTGCCAACGGCAGCGCAGATCCTCGCGACACGCAACACGCCGGGCTTCGACCTCGGCACGCTCGCTACTTCGAGCTCGCACTGGGCATCGGACATTCAGGGAAGCGCTGAGGGCACCTCGGTGTCGGATGCGAACGCGGTCTCGATAGCAATCAGCCTGAACAGCTCACGCAGCTACCGCTGCATCTTCGAGCGGCTCGGCTGACGATCAGCCTGTGGGCGGGGCGGCACCGCAACGGTGCCGCCCCTCCCGCGTCAGCGCGAAGGCGGGCCCCGGGGGCAGCCGGTGTCTAGGGTTCCGCGTCATGCCACGAGTGGGGCGCGTGCAGGCTACTGACGAGGCGAGGAGCTACGGGCGACGCGCCAGCCTGCTCTCGATCGGCGTCGGGATCACCGGGCTGATCACCTACCTCTACTTCGCGATCGCCTCGCATGAGCTCTCGAAGGAGCAGTACGGGCAGGTCGCCGTGCTCTGGTCGGCTGTCTTCATCGTCGTCTCTATCCTGCAGCGCCCGGTCGAGCAGCTGCTCTCGCGGACGGTTTCCGAGAATCAGGCAAGCGGGACCCCGATCGGCCGGACCGTGCGGGTCGCCGCCACGATCCAGCTCAGCGTCGCGATCGCTTTCGACATTGTCGCGCTCGCGCTGAAGTCGCCGATCGAGGACCACCTCCTCGACGGCAACACGACGCTCTACTGGATCGGCGTCGCTGCGATCACCGCCTACGGGGCGAGCTATTTCGCGCGCGGCTTCCTGGCCGGGAGCCATCGGCTCACCATCTACGCGCTGCTGATCATCAGCGAGTCGGTGGCCCGCACTGCATTCCCGACCGCAGTCGCACTCGGCATCGCGTCGGGCCAGACCGCCGTAGCGTTAGGAATCGTCGCGGCACCCACGCTCTCGCTGATGGTGGTGCCCTTCGCGTTCCTACGTCGCTTCGGTGGGGCGGCGGCGGCCGGCGGGAGGACCGAGGGAACTCCCGGCGATGTAGGCCGGCCCTCCGGGCCCCCGTCGGGCGAGGCCGCCCCCACAGACGAGTTCACCCTGGCACGCGGGGGCCGGTTCGCGGCAGCGGTCTTCTTGATCATGCTCAGCGAGCAGACCTTCCTGAACGCCGGGCCGCTGCTCGTCAACGCGACGGCCGGCGCCGCCGCGGCCGGATACATCTTCAACGTCCTGATGATCGCCCGCGCGCCGCTGCAGCTCTTCCAGGCGGTGCAGACGAGCCTCCTCCCCCATCTCACCCGGCTCGGCTCGCAGGGCGAGGAGGAGGACTTCCGAGCCTCGGTCCGGGTGACGATCCTCGCCATCGCCGGGTTCGCCGGGCTGGTCGCTCTGGCAATGCTGATCGCAGGGCCGCACCTGATGCAGATCGCCTTCGGCAAGAAGCACACCTACCAGCGAGCCGACCTGGTGATCGTCAGCATCGGCATGGGCCTCTACCTCTCGGCCGCGACCCTCAACCAGGCCGCGCTGGCCAAGGGGCAGGTGCGCCGGGCGTCGTTCTGCTGGCTCAGCTGCGCGGTCGTGTTCGTGATCTGGACGCTCGTACCGCTGGTCGAAAACGACTTCCATCGGGTCGAGATCGGCTACCTGGGAGCCGCCACCCTGCTCTGCTCGCTGCTCTACTGGCTCTACCGGCAGCCGCTGCGGCCGCTCGAGCACCGGGTCGAGCCCGGTTCGACCGAGGAGATGGAGCTGCAGCTGGCCTCGGCCGACGAAGCGGGTTGATGCGAGGGTGCTCCGATCATGCGAGGGTGCGCCGCCAGGCGCAACCCGTTTAGTGACGGAGGAGCAACCCGATTACTGCTGGCCGAGGATCGTCCCGGTCGCCCTCTGCTGCTCCGGCACGAACAGGGACTCGAGCTCCTTTAGAGCGTCGACGGTGCCCATCGCCACCACGACGTCGCCCGGGTTGAGCACTGTGTCGAGGGAAGGCTGTGGATGGACCCTCCCGTCCGAACTCCGCACCGCCGCGATGCTGGTGGTGCCTCGCACCTCGCCGATCGTCTTGCCCGACGCGGCGCAGCCCTCGGACACGTCGATCTCCTCCATGCGGTACTCCGGGGCGACGTCGACGACTCCGGTCACCTGCGGCTGCAGCGCCAGGCGCGCCATCTCCGCGCCGCTCGACTTGTAGGGAGAGATCACCCGGTCCGCCCCCGCCCGGAGCAGCTTCTTCTCCGAGTCCTCGACGCTGGCGCGCGCCACGACCGTGACGTCGGAACGCAGCTCGCGCGCAGTCAGGCAGATGAAGATGTTCTCGGCGTCGGAGTCCACGCAGGCGAGCACCGCGACGGCGCGCTCGATCCCGGCGGCCTTCAGCATCTCGTCGTCCGAAGGCCGGCCGAGCAGGAACGGGGCTCCGATCTGCTCCGCGAGCTCCCTGTTTTCCTCGAGCTCGTCGATGATCACGAATTCGTGCTCGGCCGCCTGCAGATCTCGGGCGACCTGGCGGCCGACGCGGCCAAAGCCGCAGATCAGGTAGTGGTTCGAGAAGTCTTCGATCTTGTTCAGAGTGCGGCGCTCCTCGAGGATCTCCCCCAGGTGACCGGCGACGAAGAACTCGGTGACCGTCACCAGAGCGTAGAAGAGCGTACCCACGCCCAACACGATCAGGAGGACCTTCGTGATCTGGCCGGGGAGGTCGTCCGGCTCCGGCGCCGACCCGACCGTGGCGACCGTGTCCAGCGTGAACAGGAAGCCCTTCCAGACCGAGACGTCCTGCGTCAGCGAGTAGGCGATCGAGCCCGCGGCCATGATCGCGAGGACCAGGAGGATCAGGACGGCGAGCCGGCGCAGGAACGGCTCGAGCTCCGATCGCTCGCGGCGTCTAAGCACTAAGCGGCGCCGGCGGCCTCGGCGATCGCGCTGTAGGCCGCAGCCGGATCATCGGCCCTGAAGACCGCGGAGCCCGCGACGAACAGCCCCGCCCCGGCTTCGGAGACGCTGCCGGCGGTGGACGGGTCGATGCCGCCGTCCACCTCGATCGTGCCGGCGCCGACGACCTTGCTTATGCGCCGCACCTTGTCCGGCGAGTCAGCGATGAACGGCTGGCCGCCCCAGCCGGGGTTGACGGTCATGCAGAGGAACACGTCCGCGTCGTTCACCGACTCCGAGATCGCCGAGATCGGCGTGCCGGGATTGATGGCCAGTCCCGCGAGGCAGCCGAGCTCCCGGATCGCGTTCAGGGTCCGATTGATGTGGGGCGTGGCCTCGGCGTGAAAGGTGATGTTGTCGGCCCCCGCCTTCGCGAACTCCTCGATGTGGTCGTCGGGCCGCTCGATCATCAGGTGGACATCGATCGCGCCCCCAGCGTCATGGACCAGATCCGCGATCGAGCCGGCAACCAGCGGGCCGATGGTGATCGGCGGCACGAAGTGCCCGTCCATCACGTCCACGTGGATGATCCGGGCGCCGGCCGCCATCACGTCCTCGACCTGCGCGCCGAGGCGGGAGAAGTCCGCCGAGAGAATCGAGGGGGCCACCCGCTTCGCGGTGAAGAGCTCGCGCCGGTCCGTCGAGGCGGTATCGGTGGCGGCTTCCATAGCCCCTAGATCGAGCGGAGCATTGAGTGGCCGCAGTGCTGGCACTTCATGTCCTCGGTGCGGCTCATCCGCGAGATCGTCTGGTGCTCGCCGCAGTTAGGGCACTGGGAGACGAGCTCGAAGCGCCGCAGGCAGTAGACGCAGACGAAGCGGCCGGGAAGCTGTGCCGGCCGCAGCCACGGCTCGCCGCAGCCCGGGCAGTTCGGGCGTTGCAGGGCGCCCGCGGCGCTCTCCTGCGCCTCGGTCGACCCTCCGAGCCCGGTGTCGGTGTCCATGCGTTCGGCCACGCGACGAGGGTACCGAGAGCTACAGAGCCTTTGACGGCGGGGAGTGGCCGCGCAGGAAATCGGCCGCACTCATCGGCTTCTTTCCCGGCGGTTGCACCACATCCAGGCGCAGCCCGCCGTCCGCGGAGCCGAGCAGGAGCTGATCGCCTCGAGCCTCGAGGGTGCCCGCCGACGGGCCGTCTGTGACCGCCCTAGCGGAGCGCACGCCGAGGCGATCCCCGCCCTCGAGCTCGAGGTAGGCGCCGACATGCGGAGTCAGCGCCCGGACGACCCGCTCGAGCTCCGGAGCGGGCATCGACGGCTGCAGGTGGCGTTCCTCGGGCGCGAGCTTCTCCGCGTACGTCGCTTGCGAGTCATCCTGGTCGGCGAACTCGAGGCGGCCTTCGCCGAGCAGGTCGAATGCGCGGATCAGCAGGAGGCCGCCGAGCTCCGCGAGCCTCGCTGAGATCGATGCGTAGTCATCGTCGGGCGCGATCGGGAGCGCCTCCGCCAGAGCGACCGGCCCGGAGTCGAGGCCGGCAGTGACGCGCATGATGGTCACGCCCGTCTGCCGGTCCCCCGCCATCAGCGCCCGCTCGATCGGCGCCGCGCCTCGCCAGCGCGGAATCAGCGAGGGATGGACGTTGAGCATCAGGAACTCGCTCAGCAGCGGCTCTCGGATCAGCTGACCGAAGGCGCAGACGGCGATCGCCTCGGGCTCGGCCGCCCGGATCGCCGCCAGAGACTCCTCAGAGTTGACGTTGGAGGCCTGATGCAACTCCAGCCCGACCTCTCTCGCGGCCTCGGCGGCGGGCGGCGGCGCGAGCTTCCTTCCCCGCCCGCGCCGGCTGTCCGGCGGAGTGACGACCACCGCCGGGCGGTGGGGGCTGTCGGCGAGGCGGCGCAGGACTGTCGCCGCGAACTCGGAGGTGCCGAGGTAGGCGGTCCTCACTCTTCAAGCACTAATCGGGTCGCTCCTCGGCTCCGCCTTCGGAGCGCCCTCGCGTCATGGTCTCCTCGGCTTCGGCGCCCTCATCCTCGGGGCGCTCCGGCGCAAAGGTGCCGCCCTCGCGAAGCGCCCGCAGCGCACCCTTGCGCTGCTCCTTCTCGGTCCGGTCGAGCATGAGGACGCCGTCGAGGTGGTCGACCTCGTGCTGGATCACCCGGGCCTCGAGTCCCGATGCCTCGATCGTCAGCGGCTCGCCGTGAACGTCCACCGCGCGCGTCCTGACGTGCAGCGGCCGCTCGACGTCGACGACCACTCCTGGGAGGCTGAGGCAGCCCTCCTCGGCGGTGACCAGCTCGTCATCGGAGCGCCACTCGATCTCGGGGTTGACCAGGACCGTCGGCTCGGCCTCGGAGCCGACCTGGAAGACCAGCATGCGCCGCAGCTTTCCGAGCTGGGTCGCAGCGAGGCCCACGCCGATTGCGTCCCGCATCAGCTCGATCATCCGCTCGGCCTCCTCCGCGAGCTCGTCGTCGAATTCGGTGACCGGCGACGCCGCGGACTTCAGGACCGGATCGCCGAACTTGACGACCTGCGCGAGCGCCTCCGAGCGGCGCTCGAGCGCCTCGCTGTCTAGGCCCTCCGGCTCCTCGGCCTCGGTTGCGAGCTCGTCGTCGAGCTCCTCGACGGGCGTTGGTGTCGCTTCGTCAGCCATCCACTTCGAGTCTAGTCCGCGATCCGAGGGCTACTGCGGGTCGACATCGACCGAGATCGCGAGCTCGCGCAGCGCTCGATCCCGGACCGCCGTGGCGACCGCCTCGCGAACCGCAGCCACTGTTTCCCCGCGCCGCTCCGACTTGATCAGCAGCCGGCGGCGGTGCCGTCCGCGGAGCCGGAAGAGCGGCGCGGGGCCGAGGAGCTCGTCCTCGGCCGAGAGACGCTCGCCGACCAGCTCGTGCATTGTCTCGGCAGCCCGCTCCACACGCTCCTCGTCCTCCCCGCCCAGAGCGATCTCGATCAGGTGCGAGAAGGGCGGGTACCGCAGGGCGCGGCGGCGCTCGAGCTCCTCCGCCAGGAACCCGGCGGAGTCGTGCCGAGCGGCGTGGCGGATGCTCGGCGCCCCGGTGGCGAGCGCCTGGACCAGTACGCGCCCCCCGGCCTCCCCCCTCCCGCTCCGCCCGGCGAGCTGGGTGATCAGGGAGAAGGTGCGCTCCTCGGAGCGGAAGTCCGGCAGCCGGAGCGCGCCGTCGGCGTCCAGGATCACGCTCAGGGTGACGTCCGGGAAGTCGTGGCCCTTGGCCACCATCTGAGTCCCGACCAGGACGCCGGACTTGGCTCTCTCGAAGCGGCGCAGCAGGTCACCGTGATCGCGGCCCGCGGCGCTGTCGGAGTCGAGCCTGAAGACCTCGAGGTGCGAGAGCATCTCGATCAGCTCGGCCTCCACCCGCTGCGTGCCCGCCCCCACCCGCGCGATCGTCACCGAGCTGCACTCGGGGCATGACTCCGGCTTGGCCTCGGCATGGCCGCAGTGGTGGCAGCGCAGACCACCATCGCGATGGAGGACGAGCGAGACGTCGCAGTGCGGGCACTCCCAGGCATGCCCGCAGGAGCGGCAGGTGAGGTGGGTGGACCAGCCGCGCCGGTTGATCAGCAGGATCGCCTTGCCGCCGTCCCGGGCGACCTCGGCGAACGCCTCCCGGGTGCGGGGATGGAGCGGGCCGGGAATGCCGCCTCGCATGTCGACCACCTCAACCGGCGGCAGCGGCCGGCCGTCGACGCGGCTCGGCAGCTCGAGCCGCTCGAGCTCCTGCCAGCTCTCGGGCCTGGGGGTCGCGGTGCCGGCCAGCAGCACGGCGCCCGAGTCGGCGGCCCTTCGGCGCGCCACCTCTCGCGCGTCATACCGCGGATCGCTCTCCTGCTTGTAGGAGGAGTCGTGCTCCTCGTCGATCACGATCAACGCCGGGTCGGAGACCGGAGCGAAGACGGCGGAGCGCGGCCCGACGCAGATCCGCGCCTCGCCGGAGCGGAGTCGCCGCCACTCGTCGTAGCGGGCTCCCGCCGGCATCCGCGAATGGAGCAGCGCCACCGCCTCCCCGAACCTCCGCCGGAAGCGATCCATCGTCTGCGGCGTCAGGGCGATCTCCGGGACGAGGACGATCGCGCCGCGGCCGCGGGACAGGGCCTCGCGCGCGGCCTCGAGATAGACCTCGGTCTTGCCTGAGCCGGTGACGCCGTGGAGGAGGAAGGAACCGTGAGAGGAGTCGCCCGCGCCCGGGAGAGCGGCGACCACGGCGCCCATTACCTCCCTCTGGTCCGCCGTCAGCTCGACCTTGTCGCGAACGGCCCCGACACCCGGCGAGCGGTGCCGCCGCCGCCGCTCGACCTCCCGCGTGGAGATCAGCCCGCGCGCCTCCAGCCGCCGCAGCGTCGCCCGGTCTGAGCCCGCGGCGTTAGCGAGCTGGCGAGCCCGCTTCGGCCCTCCGGCGAGCGCGCGTAGCACCGCCCGCTGCCGAAGGCCGAGCCTCTCCTCGCCGGAGATGGCAGCCAGCCCTTCCTCCGTCGCCTCCACCTCCAGCTCGACCAGCGGGCGGACCCGCCTTGCCTCCGCCCCGGTACCCACGCCGGGCGGGAGGACCAGCCCGAGGCCGCGCGCCGGAGTGGAGCAGTACTGCTCCCCGACCCAGCGGCCCAGGTCCACCAGTTCCGGCGGCACCCCCGCCTCCAGCGCCTCGAGCGGCTCTGCGAGCCGGTCCCGGGGCAGGTCGCTCCGATCCGCCAATCCGACCACGACCCCGACCACCTTCCGGCGCCCGAACGGAACGACCAGGACAGAGCCGACTTCGACGTGGCTCATCGCTTCGGGCAGGCGGTAGTCGAACGGCCCGGACACGCTCCGGGTGGTCAGCAGGGGTTCGACCTTGGCGATCGGCACGATCCCCGAGGCTAGGCAGCGACACGGACGGCGGTTGATCTCTCGTCGGCCAGGATGGCGTCGACTCGCAGCAACGTCGACCCGGCGCCTGCCAGCTTCACCACGAGGGTGATCAAGCGGAAGCGGCGTTAGGCTCCGCGGCGTGGACCTTCAACCCGGGGAGAGGACGATCTACCAGGGTCACCCGTCCTGGCGGGCGATCATCGGCTTCTACCTGAAGGGGATCGTCGTCGCGCTCGTGATCGGGGTGATCGTGAAGCTGATCGACAGCACGGGACTTGGCGTCCTGGCTTTCGCCGTGATCGTCGGCATCACGATCCTCGCCGGCTTCATCAAGCGAGTCGCGACCGTCTACACGATCACCGACCGCCGCCTCAACATCAAGGTGGGGATCGTCGCTCGAAAGGTCCAGGAGACCCGGCTCCAGCGAGTCCAGAACGTGAACTACGACCAGGGCGTCTACCAGCGGATCATGCGGATCGGGGACGTCGAGTTCACCACGGCCGGTACCGACGAATCAAACTTCGTCTTTGCGGGCGTCGCCCAGCCCGAGGAGGTCGTCCAGCAGGTGGAGCAGGCGACCCCGATCCTCGCCGGCCTCCAGGGCGAGGCCGAGTCGGGTTCTCCCACTTCCTAGGCCGGGGCCTCGGCCTTCGCACCCAGGCCCGCGGCCTCGCGCAGGTCGTCGACGCGGTCCGTCCGCTCCCAGGTGAAGTCCGCGTCCTCGCGTCCGAAGTGGCCGTAGGCGGCGGTCTTCTGGAAGATCGGGCGGTGCAGGTCGAGGTATTTCCGGAACGCCGCCGGGCGCAGATCGAAGTTCTCCTGGACCAAGCGCGCGATCTCCGAGTCCGCCAGCTTGCCGGTGCCGTAGGTCTGGACCATCACCGAGACCGGGTGCGCCACGCCGATCGCGTATGCGACCTGGAGCTCGCATCGGTCGGCGAGCCCCCCGGCGACCACGTTCTTGGCGACGTAGCGAGCCGCGTAGGCCGCTGAGCGGTCGACCTTCGACGGGTCCTTGCCGGAGAAGGCGCCGCCGCCGTGGCGGGCCGCGCCACCGTACGTGTCGACGATGATCTTCCGGCCAGTCAGGCCGGCGTCGCCGACCGGGCCGCCGATCACGAACTTGCCCGTCGGGTTGACCAGGAAGTTCTCGAGCAGGGCCTTCTCCGTGAAGAGCTCCTTGTACTCGGTGTGGAGTACCGGCTCCAGGACGTGCTCCCAGAGGTCGTTGCGGATCATCTGCTTCCCGGCCTCCTCGCGGTGCTGCGTCGAGATCAGGACCTTTGCGATCTCGACCGGCCGGTCGTTCTCGTAACGGACGCTGACCTGGGTCTTGCCATCGGGACCGAGATACGGCACCACCTCCGCCTTGCGCACTTCAGCCAGCTGGCGCGCGAGCTGATGCGCCAGCTGGATCGGCATCGGCATGAGCGCCTTCGTCTCGCGCGTGGCGTAGCCGAACATCATTCCCTGGTCGCCGGCACCTGCCGCGTCCAGCTCGTCGTGCGACTCGCCCTCGCGCTGCTCGAGTCCCGAGTCGACGCCTTGCGCGATGTCGGGCGACTGCTCGTCGATCGCGGTCAGCACGGCGCACGCCTCGTGATCGAACCCGTAGCGGGGATCGTCGTAGCCGATCGTACGGATCGTCTCGCGGGCGATCTTGGGGATGTCGACGTAGCAGCTGGTCGTAATCTCGCCCGAGACGACCACCAGGCCCGTGTTGACGAGCGTCTCGCAGGCGACCCTCCCCTCGGCGTCCTCGGCCATGATCGCGTCGAGCACGCCGTCCGAGATCTGGTCGCAGATCTTGTCCGGATGTCCCTCGGTGACCGACTCGGAGGTGAACAAGTACTCGTTCTCTGAAAGCTTTTGCATGGTCCGTTCTGTC
The DNA here is from genome assembly GCA_046731495.1 of Actinomycetota bacterium. Classification (GTDB taxonomy): domain Bacteria; phylum Actinomycetota; class Thermoleophilia; order Solirubrobacterales; family 70-9; genus DASUPK01. The sequence goes on from JBKPLC010000134.1 coordinate 19,025, forward strand.
AGTGGTCGATTGCCAGGAAGAGCTGTGAGCGAAGTTCGCTGTCCGAGCCCGTCACGGCGAGGCCGAGCGAGCCGATCCGGGAGATGTCTTCGCTGAGTGAGGCATAGAGAGGATCCGTCGCCAAGCCGGCCTGTTGGGCTAGCCCGAAGACCTCATCAAGATTGAGGAAGACTAGCGCCGAGACCCGATCCGGGAGTGGATCCGTGGCGTCTCGGTACGCATCGCTGTCGGCCAGGTTGTCCCCTCCAGATCGCACCTGCTCGATGCCCTCGGGCTGGGTCGAGATCACCAGCTTGTCGTCGAACACCGCGTAGGAGAGGTCGACGCTGGCGGATAGCTGCATCGAGTGCACGTCAACGCCGTTCACGTCCTTCGTCTGGAAGCTCGGCACCCGCTCCCCGGCCCCCACCGCTTGCTGCAGCGGCTTCTGCAGGGCGGCGAGCGCGGCCGCCGCTTTCTGCTCGTCGACGCCGTCCACGATCAGGCTGGCGTACGGGACGCCCGCGGTCGGCTCGGCGATCAGCGCCGCCTGACCGCCCAGGGCGGGGAGCAGATCCTTGAGCGGATCGACTCCGGCCTGCTTCTGAATGCTCTGCGCGAGTTGCCTGAGCGATCCCGCCAGACCCTGCCCGGTCGCTCCGGCCGTGGTGATCGCCTCGTTCAGCGCGGGACCCAGATCTCCGACGCCGACGTAGCCGAGGGCGCGGCTCGCAGCCTCCCCCGCCAGGTCCGGATCGAACCGCGGCAGCGCCGCGAACACGGTTGGGCTGCTCGGTTCGAGCTTGGGATCGAGGCGACTGTCGAGCTGCAGGTCGAGTCCGTCGTCCCGCACCCGAAGCGATGCGGCCATCCCGCTCGTCGCGCCGTAGTCGACGAAGGTGTCCAGTTGGGTGGCGCCGCTGCCCTGGCTTCCCGCCAGCAATCGCTGCACCCCCGCGCGGGAGAGGTACATCTCGGCGAGGCGGACGTCGGGCAGCGACTCCCGCGCGTCATCCGGCGGGGATCCCTCGAGCTGCGGCGCCCTTCCGTCCTTGGCGTCGAGCGCCGCACGGACCGCGGCGATATTGCCGAAGAGCGCCTGATCGCCGGAGAAGCCCGTGGCGAGGCCGTTCGAGTACACCGTCAGGGTCACGCCGCCCACCTTTGGATGTTTCGACGGGCCGCCCGGCGAGAGGCTGGCCAGGAACTGGTTCGCCTTGCCCTCATCACTCACCCCGACGACATAGGTCTCAGCGGTCGTCTTCTGCGGCCCTGGGACGCCGATCAGGGCGAGGTCATCCTTCGCCCAGGGCAGCACCTGCTCGGACAGGTTGATCGTCTTTCCGGCGGGGGTGGCGAGCGCGCTGGTATCGCTCTGCAAGAGGGCGGTGAAGTTCGGCAGCTCGTCGCGGAGATCCTTCGCCAGCTCCCACTGGTGGCTGTCGCTGTTGACGGTCAGATGCGCGTAGACCACTGCGTCCCTCGGCGCGTAGGCGATCGTGTCGTTGGAGGGCGCGCACTCCTTGGCCGCTGAGATCTCGCAAGGGACCCCGGGAATCGAGGCGTACCTGACGAGCAGATAGAGCAACACGACGCCCGCGACGGCGAAGATCCGGCCCTTCGTGCCGCGCGAGCGACGCGACCACCACGCCCCGACCGCAGCGGTCCCCCGCTTCAGCTGACGCCAGACGGGCCGGCCCTTCTCCCGCAGCCAGTAGCCGATCGCCCGCAGCCGTGTCCGCAGCCGGAAGGCCAGGTCCCGCGGTGGCTTGGGGGGCTCCGTCGGCTCGGTGGGCTTCGGCGGCTCGAAGGGCTTGGGTGCTTCGGGCCGCTGGGTTGGCTCGCCCGCCGGCCCGCCGAGCCAGGGGAATGTCGGCACTCGAGGCGGTGCGGACGGTGGCGGAGACGGCGGTGGCGGCAGAACCGGAGGCTCCGGCGGCTTCCGCCCGGGCAGCCTGGGCCGAAGCTTGCCGATGCGACGGCGGAGCCTCTCGCGCCGGCCGGGCTTCTCTTGCAGCTCCACGGGGGGCCGGTTATACCCGGCCCGCTCGCTGCGCGCTCCGGTTGCGACGACCCTTGCGCGGGACGTAATCGATGACCAGCGGGACGCCCTGGAGGTCATACGTATCGCGCAGGCGGTTCTCCAGGTGGAAAGCCCAGTCGCGGTTGATCAGGCGGCGGTCGTTCACCTGAATCGCGAAACGGGGAGGGCGCCGCCCCACCTGGGCGGCGTAGTAGAGCCGCAGCCGCCGCCCGTGCCGCTGCGGCGGGGGCCGGTCGGCGACGACGCGGGCGATGAACTTGTTGAGCTCGGGCGTCGGGATGCGCGAGCCGGCCTTCTTCGCCAGTGCGATCGCCTCGCGCAAGACTGCCCCGACTCCCTGCCCGGTCAGAGCCGAGCAGGTCATCACGGGTGGACGGAGCCGGAGCTTCCGGGTCCCCCTCGCTCGAGCATCATCGATGTCGGTGCGCGAGATGTCCCACTTGTTGAGCGCGAGGACGGTGGCGCACCCCGAGCGCATCGCGAGCTCGGCGACCCGCAGGTCCTCCGCGGTCAGCCCCTCGCTTGCATCGCAGACGACGATCGCCGCGTCGCCCCGCCCCGCGGCGCGCTCCGAGCGCAGCTGGGCGTAGTAGCCGACCGTTCCCGCCACCTTGCCGCGCTTGCGGATTCCGGCCGTGTCGACCAGCACGAGCCGCTCGCCGTCGACGTCGGCCTCCGTATCGACGGGGTCGCGCGTCGTGCCGGCGCTCTCGCTGACGATCACCCGATCCGAACCCAGCAGCGCGTTGAGCAGGGACGACTTGCCTACGTTGGGACGGCCGAGGATCGCGATCCTGGGCGGGACCTGTTCATCCTCGTCGATCGGCTCGCCGCCGGATGCCGCAGCCCGTAGATGCTCAACCAGCAGGTCGAGCAGGTCACCGGTCCCGAGTCCGTGCGTGCCCGAGACGGGGAGGGGCTCCCCCAGCCCCAGTGCGTTCATCTCAGCCGTCAGCGCCTCATCCTCGGGCCGGTCGATCTTGTTGGCGGCGACGACCACCGGTCGGTCGGAGCGGCGGAGCAGGTCGGCGAGCTCGGCATCGCCGGGGCCGAGGCCGGCCCGCGCATCGACGACAAGCAGGATCACCTCGGCATCCTCGATCGCCGCCCGCGCCTGATCCTGCACCGCGCGGGCGAGCTCGTCGGCGTCGGCTAGATCCACCCCGCCGGTGTCGATCAGGTCGAAGCTCAATCCGTTCCACTCGCATTCGAGAGCACGCCTATCGCGCGTCACGCCGGGTTCCGCGTCGGTGACCGCCTCTCGCCCACCGGCGAGGCGGTTGACGAGAGTGCTCTTGCCGACATTCGGGAACCCGACCACCGCCACCGACGGCCGGCGGCGGATCGGCCTGGCGGGTGCGCCGCTCGACCCTTCCATCACGCGAGTCCCCGCTCGCGGGCGAACTCCACCACCCGCTCGATCACCTGATCGACGGAGAGATCGGTCGTGTCCAGCTCGACCGAGTCCTCGGCGGCTCTCAGCGCGCCGTGCTTTCGGGTCGCATCGCGCTGATCGCGATCCTCCATCGCGCGCCGCACCTGCTCGACGGGCTGCCCGCTCTCCCCCGCCCTGCGGCGCGCCCGCTCCTCCTCGCTCGCGGTCAGGAACACCTTGAGCGGGGCGTCGGGGCTGACCACCGTGCCGATGTCCCGGCCCTCCGCCACGTAGTTGCCGGAGGCGATCAGCTCGCGCTGGCGTTTCACCATCGCCTGCCTGACCTGCGGGTGGATTGAGACCTTCGAGGAGGCCACGGTGACCTCCGGCGAGCGGATCTTCCCCTCCACCGGTCTCCCATCGAGCCGGATCGTGTCCCCGTCGAAGTCAATGCCGAGATCCCAGGCCATCTCGCCGAGCCGGGCGCCGTCGTCGGGGTCGATGCCCCGGTCGAGCGCCGCCAGTGCGACGGTCCGGTACATCGCACCGGAGTCGAGATAGGTGAAGCCGAGGGCCCTCGCGACCCCTCGAGCAACCGTCGACTTGCCGGCCCCGGCGGGGCCGTCGATCGCGATGACCATGGCCCGCATTAAACGGGTTGCGCCTCTCGTCGCACCCTCGCGTCACGGTTTCCCTGCAGCTGGGCGCGGATATAGAGTCCCGCGTGACCATGGACAGCTGGAACCTGAACGAGCTGGAAGTGCAACCCCATCAACCGCAGGTCCTGGACTCCGAGTCCGAGGGGCGGGCGATCGTGATCAACCTGCCGAAGGGTGAGCAGCTGCAGGAGCATCAGGTCCACGAGCGCGCCTGGGTGCTCGTGATCGACGGTTTGGTCGGGATCACGACTCCTGACGGGGACGACGCCGAGGGTCCCGCCGGGCTCCTTGCGATCTTCGATCCGGCGGAGCGACACGAGGTGACCGCCCTCGAGGACTCGCGGCTCCTGCTCGTGCTCTCGCCCTGGCCGGGGGACGGCCACCCGTCGCAGCGCGCGGCGGACCAGGCGTCAGCCGACTAAGGCCCGCAGGTCCCGCTCGAAGCCGGGGTAGCTGACCTCGACGGACTCGAAGCCGTCGATCTCGACGCCTTCCCGTGAGACGAGACCGGCGATCGCGCCGACCATCGCCAGCCGGTGATCGCCGCGGGCGTCGATCCGGCCACCGCGGAGGCCACCGGTGCCGCGGACCGCGAAGCCGTCCGGCCGGCCCTCGATCTCAGCGCCGAGCGCGCCAAGGCCGTCGACGATCCCGGCGATCCGATCCGACTCCTTGGCCCTCAGCTCCTCGGCCCCCTCCACTACCGTCTCCCCCTCGGCGAAGCAGCCGAGCAGGCCGACGAGGGGCAGCTCGTCGATCGCCGCCGGAACGTCCTCCGCCGTCACGGTGGCTCCCTCAAGCGCCGCGCTGTGGACCTGGAGCGTCGCGATCAGCTCGGGGCCCGGCTCGCGGATCTCGTGCACGGTTACGGCGCGATCGCTCTCGTGCGCCCCTCCCATCTCCACCCCCATCCGGGAGAGGATCGACAGCAGCCCGATGCGGTTGCGGTTGATCCCCACCGCACGCAGCGCTAGCTCGCTGCCAGGGACGAGCAGGCCGGCCGTCAGGAAGAAAGCCGCGGAGGAGAAGTCGCCGGGCACCGGGATATCGCCGGCCTCCAGCCGGTCGGCGGGCGCAATCGTCAGGCGCTGGCCGTCGCGGCGCAGCGAGGCGCCCATCGCGGCCAGCATCCGCTCGGTGTGGTCGCGAGTGGTGAGCGGCTCGGTGATGCTGGTCTCACCCTCGGCGAGCAGGCCGGCGAGCAGGACGCAGGACTTCACCTGGGCGCTGGCCACCGGCAGCTCGTAGTCGATCCCGCGCAGCTCAGAGCCGCGCAGCCGAAGCGGCGGCAGGCGCCCGTCCCGGCACTCGACATCGGCTCCCATCAGGCCGAGCGGCTCGGCGACACGGTCGACCGGCCGACGTCGGATCGACTCATCGCCGTCGAGCACCCACTCGCCGGCGGCTTGTCCCGCGAGCCAGCCGGGCATGATCCGAAGCAGGGTCCCGGCATTGGCGACGTCGATCTCCGCCGGGCGCGCGCCGCGCAGCCCGATCCCCTCGATCTCGACGAAGAGGCCGCCGTAGTCGTCAGCGTCGCCCTCGCGCACCTCGGCGCCGACGGCCGCGACCGCGCGCAGCGTCGCGCGGGTGTCGGCCGAGTCGAGATAGCCGGTGATCCGGGTGGGGCCGTCAGCCATCGCGCCGATCAGCGCGGCACGGTGGGAGACCGACTTGTCCGGAGGCGGACGAAGCTCGCCGCGCAGCGGCCCAACCGGGTCGAACCTGGCGCTCATTCCGCGCGGGAGACGTCGTGGCCGAGCTCGCGGATCAGCCCCTCGGCCCGCTCGGCCTGGTCGTCCCCCGCGATGTAGAGCGAGATCGCACCGGAGGTCATGTCGGCCGCCGGGTAGAGCGCCATGTCCTCGATGTTGACTCCGGCTCGGCCCAGCTCGAGGGCGACCTCGGCGACGATGCCCGGCCGGTTCGGCACCCGCACGCGGAGCTCGTGCAGCGGGCCGCCGGCAATCTCGGTCTCGATCAGCTCGCGGCGCCGCTTGCCGGCGTGTTCGTGCCAGGTGACCACGGCATCGCGGTCGCCGGCGCGAAGCAGGTCCGCCGCCTCCTCGAGCTGCGCGATCGTCGCGTCGATCTCGGCCGCGACCGCCTCCCGGTTGCCGGCGAAGATGTCGCCCCAGATCGCGGGGTTGGCGCCGGCGACCCGCGTCGCGTCGCGGAAGCTGGGCCCGACCTCCGGCAGGTGTTCGGCCTCCTCGCTCAGGGCGGTGGCCGCCTGGGTAACGAGGATGTTGGCCACGACGTGCGGGAGGTGGCTGATCGTGGCCATCAGACGGTCGTGGGTCTCGGCCTCGATCGCCTGGGGCCGCGCGCCCAGGTCCGCGATCACTCGCTGCAGCCGGTCGTAGAGCAGGCCGACTGTCTTCGCGGTCGGTGTCAGGTACCAGCGCGCGCCCTGGAACAGGTCGGCGCGGGCGTTCTCCACTCCGGAGGTCTCAGCGCCGGCGAGCGGGTGGCCGCCGATGAAGCGTCCCTCGGAGCCGAGCGCTGCGATCACCTCCCGCTTCACGGAACCCACGTCGGTGACCGCGCAGTCGTCCGAGGCCGCATCCAACGCCTCGGCAGCGAGGCCGGGGAGTGCGTTCACGGGCGCGGCGCAGAACACCAGCTCCGCTCCTGCCACCGCCTCGGCGACGCTGGAGTGCTCGGCGTCGATCGCGCCGAGCTCCCGGGCGCGCGCGAGCAGATCATCGTCGGGATCGAATCCCGCCACCTCGGCCTCCAGCCTCTCGCGAGCCGCGAGCCCGATCGAGCCCCCGATCAGGCCCACGCCGAGGACGGCGATCTTCATGGCGTGACCCTAGGTCAGCCGGCTTCGCGCCGCTTCCGCACCGCCGAGGCGAGGCGATCCAGGGTCAGCACGGTCGTGTCCCAGTCCATGCATGCGTCGGTGATGGACTGGCCGTAGATCAGGTCTTCCTCGGGCTCCGGGTCCTGGCGGCCCGCGACCAGGAAGGACTCCATCATCACCCCGACGATCGCCTCGTTGCCGGCGGCGACCTGGTCCGCGATATCGCTGACCACGGCGGGCTGGCGCTCGTGGTCCTTGCCGCTGTTGTCATGGGATGCGTCGATCACGACCCGCTCGGGGAGCCCGCCGTCGCGCAGCTGCGTCAGGGTCTCGGCCACCGAGTCCTCGTCGTAGTTGGGCGCGCCCTTCCCGCCGCGGAGGATGACGTGGCAGTCCGGGTTGCCGTTGGTGTAGAGGATCGCCGGCGTGCCGCTCACGTCGACACCCGCGAAGGCGTGCGGAGCAGCGGCGGCGCGAACGGCGTCGACGGCGAGCTTGATGCTGCCGGCAGTGCCGTTCTTGAAGCCGACCGGCATCGAGAGCCCGGAGGCGAGCTGGCGATGGATCTGGCTCTCGGTCGTGCGCGCACCGATCGCTCCCCAGGCGACGACGTCCGAGATGTACTGCGGCGTGATCGGGTCGAGGAACTCGCACCCGATCGCGAGGCCGAGGTCGGTCACCGCAAGGAGCAGCCGCCGAGCCGTATGCAGGCCGACGTTCACGTCCCGCGAGCCGTCCAGGTGGGGGTCGTTGATCAGGCCCTTCCAGCCCGTGGTCGTGCGCGGCTTCTCGAAGTAGACGCGCATGGCCACACAGAGGTCATCGCCCAGCTCCTGGGCGGTGGCGCTGAGCCGCTGGGCATAGTCGACCGCCGCTTCTGGGTCATGCACGCTGCAGGGGCCGACAACGACGAGCAGGCGGTCGTCCAGCCGATCGAGGATCGCCTTGACGTCGCCTCGGTGGCCGAGGACCGCGTCCTCCCGCTCGGGTCCAAGTGGCAGGTCGTCGAGGATCTCCGCAGGCGAGACCAGCTCGACGACCCGTTCGATTCGCTGGTCTCGCACGCGGTCCGCGTGCTGTCTGGGAAGCTCCTTCATCTCGAAATTCATCCTGTCTTTCCTTCTCTTTCTACTGATCTGGCGAATTCCTTGAGAGCGGCAAGGGAACCGGCGGGAGACGGCGCCCGGCGAATGTGATTTGCGTCTGCGGCTAGGAGCAGCCGCGGGCCGGACGCCTAGCTAAATCGCCAAAAGTAGAAATAGGCACGCTGCGGAACCGCGAGGCGGCTCGAAGGTGAAGCGATGTGCGTGCCGTGCTGCATGCGCGGACATTGAAGCAGACCGCACAGAGGGTGTCGAAGCGTCAGCCGCCGATGGCGCGAAGGGCGTCGAGGAAGCGCTCGTTCTCGGCGCGCGTCCCGTAGGTCACCCGCAGGTGGCCCGGCCCGCCGAGGGGCGTGCCCGGCCGGACGGCGACACCCGCCTTGGCCAGCGACTCGACGACCTCGGCCTCGTCCAGGTCGCCGAGCGAGAACCAGGCGAAGTTCGCCTGCGAGTCGGCGCTGTCGAAACCCATCTCGCGCAGCTCCTCCTCGACGAAGATCCGCTCGATCATGGCCCTCTCCACCCGGTCGGCGACGTCGTCCTGGTGGCGAATCGCCTCGGTCGCGGCCGCCTGGGCGAGGGAGTTGACGCTGAACGGCTGGCGGACGGCGTCCACGGCGGCGCGGAACTGCGGCGAGCACAGCGCGTAGCCGACCCGAAGCCCGGCCAGGCCGTGGCACTTGCTGAAGGTGCGAAGCAGGACGACGTTCGGGTGCTTGGCCAGCAGGTCGAGGGTGGTGTCCGGGTCGTCGTTCGTCTGGTACTCGATGTAGGCCTCGTCGAGGATGATCGTGGTGCGGTCCGGGACGCTCTCGACGAACGCGCGAATGCGGTCCGCCGGGATGTGGGTTCCGGTCGGGTTGTTCGGATTGCAGACGACCAGCAGCTGGGTCGCCGCGGTCACCTCCTCCAGCATCGCGTCGAGGTCGTGGTAGTAGCCCTCGCCGAGAGGCACTCGGATCTCTCGTGCTCCGCAGAGCGGCCCCATGTACGGGTAGATGGAGAACGAGGGCCAGGCGTAGAGGATCTCGTCGCCCTCCTCGCAGAGCGCGAGCGCCGCCGCCAGCAGGATCTCGCAGGAGCCGTTGGAGACCGCGATCCGCGCCGGGTCCGTCTCGTGGTGATCGGCGATGGCGCGCCGAAGCGCCCTCGCCTCGGGATCGGGGTACCGGTTCGCGTCCGCGGCGGCCCGGGCGATCGCCTCGACCACCGCCGGGTGAGGCGGAATCGGCGACTCGTTCGAGGCCAGCTTGATGGCGTCCGGCGTCTCCGCCCGCGCCTTGGCGTCGTCGAGGGACGTTCCCGGCTCGTAGCTCGGGATCCGCGCCAGCTTCTCGGCGAACGTGACCGTCATGGCCTGGATTGTTAACGGTCAGCCGAGTGGGCGACGCATCCTGATCGCCGGCTCGCCGCTGCGCTGGTGGATCTTCTCGCCGCCATCCTTGCGCCAGCCGTGGCGCTCGTAGAAGGCGACTGCCCGCTCGTTCTGGTCGAAGGTCCAGAGGATCGCCTCGCGGTACGGAAGCTCCGCGAGCCGGTCGAGGGCGGCTTTCATCAGGGCGGTGCCCACACCCTCACGCCAATGGCGCGGGTCCACGTACATCGCGACGAGCTCGGCGACGTCCGGACCGAGGCCCGCCTCCCGGGACGGCGCCTCCACATAGCAGTAGCCGGCGAACTCGCCCTCGGCCTCCGCGACGTAGGTGAAGGCATCTTCGATCGGGCGCTTGAGCCCGACGCTCACCTCATGGCGCCAGCGCTCGATCGGCAGGTCGGCCAGCTTCTCCGCGCTGACGATCCCCCGGTACGCCGTCCGCCATCCGGCGGCCGTCACCGCGACGATCGCCTCGGCGTCATCCGGGGTTCCTTCCCTGAGCTCGAGGGCTATTGGGCCGCCTTCAGATCCGAGCGAAGGTCCTGTGCCTCGCCGAGATAGGTGTGGGCGGGGGTGTGGTCCGCGGGCGCGTAGTAGTGGACCAGGGCGCGGATCACCGAGGGCATCGAGTTCGGGACGTCGATCTCCTGCGCGCAGAGGAGCGGGACGCCGTTCAGCCCGAGCCTCCGCGCCGCGACCGCCGGGAACTCCGCGTTCAGGTCGTGGGTGGAGGTGAAGATGCAGCTCACCATCCGCTCGGGCGAGAGGTCGTTGCGCGCAAGCAGCTCGCGCACCAGCTCCTCGGTGGCCTGGACGATCGCTTCGGGATCGTTGGCCCGTGCCTTGGTTGCGCCGCGCACGGCCCAGAGGCGGAGGTCCTGGCTCATGGCGCGGAATCTTTCCAGAGCGCCCCGACCTCCCCCTCCTCCAGCCGCCTGGCCTCTCCCCGGCGCAGGTCACCCAGCGACAGCGAGCCGAGGCGGATCCGCTCCAGCGACTCCACCTCGTTGCCGATCGCCTCGATCATCCGGCGCACCTGCCGCTTCCGCCCCTCGCGAATCGTCACCTCGAGCTCGCGCTCCCCGCGGCGTGAGACCTCCGCAGGGGCGGTCCGACCGTCCTCGAGCCGCACGCCCTTGCGCAGGCGCTCCAGCTCCCGCTCCGAGGGCGGGCGCGCGAGCTTGACCCGATAGGTCTTCGGCACGCCGTAGCGCGGGTGCGTCAGGCGGTTGGCGAGCTCGCCGTCATTGGTCAGAACGATGAGGCCGGTCGAGTCCGCGTCCAGCCGTCCCACCGGATAGAGCCGGCGCTTCGATGCGACGAGCTCCGTCACGGCGCGGCGGCGTCCCGGTTCGCGCGCCGTGGAGACCACGCCCGCCGGCTTGTTCACCGCCCAGACCTCGCGGGGCTCGGGGGCGATCGGCGTGCCGTCGACCTCAACTCGCGAGGAGTCGTCGACGTCGCGCGCGGGGTCGGTGACCACCTCCCCGGCCACCCTGACCTTCCCGTCGGCGATCAGCCGCTCAGCGGCACGACGGGAGGCGACTCCGGCATGAGCGAGGTACTTGGCGAGCCTCACCCGGCCATTCTCGATCAGAGAGAGGCGCCCCGCCCGGGCGGACGGGGCGCCTCCTCGTCACGTGGTTGCGGGCGGAGCAGTGGGCGCGCCTCCGCGAATCGCCCCGAGCAGCCCGACGACCAGGATCCACCCGAGTCCGACGATGAACGCGAAGAACCCGACGGGGCCCAGCAGGGACGCGATCCCGATCACGACCGCTGCCCAGGCAAGCCACCTCGGCAGACCACCATTTCGGACTGTCGTGATACCGACCGACAGCATGAAGGC
>JBKPLC010000135.1:0-26049 GCA_046731495.1 Actinomycetota bacterium
CGCCGAGCGGGATGACGGCTCGCGCGGCTCCGCCTTCGGACCAGGCCGGGCGGACCGCGGGCAGCGCCAGCGCGAACCCGAGCAAGGCCAGTGCCAGCATCGGCTCCTTGAAGGCGCCCTGCGCCAGGTAGGCCGCCGCCAGGTACGGGCTCGCCGCCAGCACCGCGGCGGGAACTCGCAGCCAGCCCCGCACCCCCGGCAGCGCCCCGTAGGTGGTCAGGGCCAGGAGCGCGGCGATCGCCCCGGTGAGTCCGGCGAAGCCCTCGATCAGGCTGGCGCCGGTCACCTTCGCCGCGGCCGCGACCACGGCGTGCGGGCCGAGGGGATAGCCGTCCTTGATCAGGTCGGGGGTCGGGCCCGCGTGCGAGCTGACCCACTCTGTGAAGAGCAGGTGCGAGGCCATGTCGTCGTTGACCAGCCCCTGCCCGAGGATCCCCATCCGGCCACTTGTCAAGAAGGGGATCGCGGCCACCAGCGCCGCGCCGAGCAGGGCGACGATCGCCCCCACGCGGATCCTGCCCGACGCTTCCCCCACTCGATCGAAGACGACGAAGCAACCGACCAGGACGACCCCGGTGATCACAGCGGCGGTCACGGCGTGGCCGGGCAGCTTCACGCCGATCCCGCAGATCACCAGCAGCGCGGAAAGGCCCGTAGCGGGGACGGCGGGCGAATGCCGCGGCAGCCCCGCGATCGCCATGACGGCAGCGCCGAGCAGGAGCGAGGCGACGAGGATCAGGCCCCCCGCCAGCAGAGCCGAAAGCATCGCGGAAGCCTAGGGCTAGAGGCCTGGGAGGTGCCGGGCGACGAACCCGCTCGGATAGGCGTCGAGCGGATGCCAGCGCGGACCCGAGCCGCGAGCATCGCCGACCGTGTCCCAGCGCAGCCCCGCGATCACGGCGTAGACGTGGCCGGGATTCGCGTAGATGGTGAGCCAGCGCCCGCGTCCAGGAAGGCCGTAGGTCATGAAGCCCGACGAGCTCATCGGGGCCCGGAGCAGGCCGGCACCGGCGAGCGCGTAGCTGACGGCGCCGGAGCAGTCGTAGCCCTTCGACTGGAAGGAGCCGTGGCCGCCGCCGTAGCGGTACGGCTGCCCGACGATCAGGTTCGCTGCGCTGATCATCTGCCTGACCGGATCGGGCGCCGACGGCGGGGCCAACGCTGTCCGGTTGAGGAGGAGCGCGGACGGCACCCCTCCGACAGGATGGGTGGCGGCGTAGACCCGCTTGCGCTCGGAGGGCGGCGGGGGCGTGTAGGAGCCGTTCGTTCCCGCCGAGGCCGCCGGCATCCCGGTGACGGGATCGATGGGCGCGGGAGCGGTCTGCTTGGGGGGCGGCCGGTCCCATGGCGCCAGCTTCTCCAGCTCCTGCTCGGACTGGTACTGCGGCTTCGCGTGGCCGGCCCACGGCTCCGGGGCGAGCTTCACCGAGGCGAGCTCGGGTTTCGAGTCGCTCGAATCGCCGGTCAGCTTCGGGACTGCCACGAACGCCGCGACGGCCGCGATCGCCGCCACCGCAAACCCTGCGATCGCGCGGCGCTTCATCCGGAATCGCCTGATCACGGCCGCTCAGACTAAGCCGTGCCCGGCGGCCACGCGCCGGTCGGCTCTAGGCGGCGGCGGCCTCGGGAGCCCACTCCGCGCGGAAGACGCGGTGGCTGCCGGCCAGGCCCTTGAGCTCGACCTCCCTGCCTTCGTCGAACCGCAGGCCGTTCCCATTCCGGGTCGATGCCGCTTCGCGCAGCTCCTCCGAGACGAGGATCTCTCCACCGGTCGCCTGCGCAGCGATCCGCGCGGCCATGATCACGTTCTTGCCGAAGTAGTCGCCGTCCTCGGAGATCACCTCGCCAGTGTGGAGTCCCATCCTCACCCGGAGGACCTCGCCACCTCCCTCCTGCTCGCGATCGGCGAAGGCTCGCTGCACATCGATCGCACACTCGAGCGCCTCGCAGGGATCCGGGAAGGCGAGCATGAACCCGTCGCCCTGGCTCTTCACCTCGTAGCCGTCGTGGCGGGCGACCTGCTCGCGGAAGATCGCGTTGTGCTCGCGCAGGACATGCAGCCAGCGCTCGTCCCCGAGCCTCTCCGTTAGGACCGTCGAGTCCTCGATGTCGCTGAACAGGATCGCCACGGTGCCGTCCGGCGCCGCGTGGGCTCGCATGTCGGGCCGCTCCTGCTCGAGCTCGGAGACCATCTCGTCGATCGAAGTCGTCACGTCCACCCCGGCGAGGCCCTGGGCCTCGAGGCGGTCCCGGAGCGCCCGGTCGACGATCCAGCGTGCGCCCATCTGCCGCGCGGTCGAGAGGACGTCGGCGAGCAGCTCAAGCGCCAGCTCGCGGTCGTTCTCCCGGCCGCGCTCCAGGAGAACCTCCGCGAGCTCCAAGCCGCAGAGCGCCATTGACGGCCGGTCCCCCATCCGGGTGGCGGTCTCCACCGCGTTCCCGAGGTGCCTCTCGGCGTCGTCGAGCTGGCCCATCACCCGGGCGAGCATCCCGAGCACGCGGTCGACCGGGCCGGCGCACAGCGTCCCTCTGCCGACCACGACGACCAGGCCCTCATAGGCCCGGAGCTCCTCGTAGACCTGGGGGGAGCGATCGCTGTCTCGGATCGACGCGACGGCCTCCCCGAGCAGAGACATGCCCGGAAGCCAGTTGATGTCGCGAGGAATGGCGGAGAGGTCGGCGCCCGCGAAGCGCTCCAGCTCGAGCCGGGTGAGCTCGGCGTCGCCCGATCGTGCCGCGAGGCTGATCACCCCGGCGCGCCAGGCGGGAATCCCAGGGAACTGCTCCGCCAGTTCACGTACGGCCGGGAGTAGCTCCGCCGCGCGGCCCTGAAGGGTCCGGATCTGAGTCATCTGGATGCCGTAGTACTGCAGGGCGATCGGCTGCTCGGCCCGGTCGCCGGCGCGACGCGCCTGCGCCGCGAGCCGTTCGGCCGATTCGAGGTCGCCCTCGATCAACGCGCGCATCGCCCGAAGTGCGAAGACGTGCCAGCTGTGTTCGGGCATCCGCAGCTCCTCGGCCAGCCGCGTAAAGCTCGCGACCTCGTGGTCGGCCGACTCAACGTCCCCCAGCTCGAGATGGCCGTTAAGCAGGAAGGCGTGGCCGCGGAGGGCGGCCTCGGTATTGTCGGTGGACTCCCCCAGCTCGAGCATCTCCCGAGCGATCGCGAGCCGCGCGCGGGAGGCCTCGGGCCCGGTCGGGATGAAGATCTTGCGGTGGAGCGCCGCGGCGAGTGTGACCGGGGCGTCGACCTCGCGCGCGATCTCGATCGCCTCGTCGACGAGCCTGCCGCACTCGACCACGTCGTTCGCTACCCAGTACATCTCTGCGGATTTCGCACTGAGGAGGGCGGCACGGCGGGCCGTGCGCTCCTCCCCCACCCTCTCGAGCGCTTCATCGAGCAGCGCGAGCAGGTTCTCGTCGAGCCTTCCGGCGTCACTCATCATCGCGATCCCGATCGCGGCGCCGACCAGGCTGTCGGTGTCGTCGAGGCGGCGGGCGGAGTCGGCCGCCTTCTCGAACGCCTCGCGGGCGTCGGCGACCCGCGCCGACTTCGCCTCCGCCCCACCCAGGGAGAGCAGCAGGGCGCAGCGGAGCGACTCGTCGGGCTCGTCCATCAGCTCGAGGACCTCCAGCGCGCGCCCGTAGACGTCGACGGCGTCCTCGTAGGCGAGCTGCTCCATGTCCTGCTCGCCCGCCCGCTGCGCGTAGTCGATCGCCTTCGCGAGGTCGCCGCGCGGCGCGGCCGCGAGGAAGTGGTGAGCCAGCTCGCCGAGGCGCTCTTCGACGTGCCCGCCGCAGATCGCCTCGACCGCCAAGCCAACCCGTTCGTGCAGCGCCGAGCGCTTCGCGGGGCTGAGCTCCTCGTAGAGCGTGTCGCGAACGAGGGCGTGCGCGAACGAGTAGCGGCTGCCGCCCAGGTCGTTGACCAGCCGCTCGGCAATCGCCTCGTTCGCCGCGGTCATCAACGCCTCGGGACTCAGGTTGGCGACGCGGACGACGAGCTCCTCGTCGAACTCGCGGCCGATCACCGCGGCCACCCGAAGCGCCTCGTTCGTCTCCTCGGAGAGGCGATCGAGGCGCCGGCCGACCACTTCGCGAACTCCCTGCGGGATCTCCAACTCGGCGACGCTGCCGCCGGCCGTCAGCCTCCCCTCGCTGGCGAGCAGCCGGACGACTTCGCCCACGAAGAAGGGATTGCCGTCGGTCTGCTGGTGGACCGCCTCGGCGAGCCCGGCCGGAGCCGGCGCGCCCGCGGTCATCTCGATGTATCGCTCGACGGCGCCGATCGAGAGTCCCTTCAACGGGATTCGGGCGCTGCCCTCCAGTCCGGAGATCTCGCTTAAGACGCGGGCGAGCGGGTGATGGCGGCCGAGCTCCACGTCGCGGTATGTGCCGAGGATCAGCAGGCCGCTCGAGCCGACCTCTCTCGCCGCGAAGCGGAGGAGGAGCAACGACGGCTCATCGGCCCAGTGGAGATCGTCGAGCACGATGACCAGCGGCCGGTCCCGGGCGGCGGCGAGCAGCAGGCTGGTCACCGAGTCGAAGAGCCGGAAGCGGGCTTCCTCGCTGTCAGACCCCTTCGCCGGCTCGATGTCGAGCTTCTCCGCCACCTCCGGGATCAGCTGCGCGACTTCGGCCGCACCCGCTCCCAGCTGCCAGGCGAGGGCGACCGGGTCGGCGTCCCGCGCGTAGGAGCGGATCGCCTGGACCCAGGGCCAGTAGGCGGGCGCGCCCTCGTCCTCCCGGCAGCGCCCCCAGTAGACGCGGGCGCCGCTCACCCGCGCGTAGGTGGCGAGCTCCTCCGCAGCGCGCGTCTTGCCGATGCCAGGCTCGCCGACCAGCAGCTGCAGCGATCCGCGGCCGTCCAGGGCGGCGTCGACTGCTTCCCGAAGCGTCTCGAGCTCGCGCTCGCGTCCCACGAAGACACCGCCCGCGAGGCTCTCGAGGGGGTTGGGCGGCTGCGCCGCAAGGGTCTCCTGCGGCTGCTCCTCGAGCGCCGCGAGCAGCCGCTCCCTCGCCTCCGCGGCACTCTCGGGCCGGTCCTCCGGGCGCTTCGCAAGGAGACCGAGCACGACCCGGTCGAGCGCCTCGGGCACGTCTGGGACCTGCCGGGATGGCGGCACGGGGTCCGCGTGCAGGTGCTGGCTGATGATCGAGACCGCGTCGTCCCCCGGGAACGGCGGCTGCCCGGTGAGCATCTCGTAAAGCAGGGCGCCCAGCGAGTAGAGGTCGCTCTGAGGGCCGGCAGCGTCCCCCACTGCCTGCTCGGGGGGTAGGTAGGCGACGGTGCCGACCAGCGTCCCCCCGCTCACCCTGGACCGGGCCTCGGTCGTCGCCAGGCCGAAGTCTCCGAGGCGGGCCCTTCCGTCATCGTCGATCCAGACGTTCGCGGGCTTCAGGTCGCGGTGGACGACCCCCCGGGCATGGGCGTGCTCGAGCGCGCGGGTGACGTCCGCGGCGATATCGACGGCGCGACGCACCTCGAGCCTGCCGCCGGCCGCGGCCAGCAGGCCCTCGACGTCGCCGCCCGGCATGTAGCGGCTGACGATGAACGGGTTGCCGTCGTCCTCCCCGGTGTCGAGAACGGTGACGATGTGCGGGTGATCGCCGAGCTTGCGCATCGCCTCGGCCTCGCGGCGGGCCCGAGCCTGGATCGCGGCGCCGATGCCCTCGGTGTCGTAGAGCGCGAGCGCCACCTCGGTGCCGGCGGCCGTGTCATCCGAGAGGTAGACCCGCTTGCGGCCGCCCTGGCCGAGGAAGCGCCTGGGGCGGTAGCGGCCGGCGATCTCGGTCGGCACATCGGCCGGAAGCTGATCGACCAACACATCACGGCTCGCACTGGCAGGCGCGGCCGGCTCGGCGACGAGCTCAGCGCCGCAGTTGTCGCAGAACCGAGCCCCTTCGCGGTTCTCGTTGCCACAGGACGGACACCGCATCTCCCGAACAAGTATCCCAGTCGGCAGTGCCCGGCCAATCGGGAATCCCCCCTACGAACCCCTTGCGCCGCTTCGTCCCGAGCGGGGCGGAAATTCCAGCGAATCGCTCTCGCGCGCCGAGATAGCGTCGCCTGCATGGCGAGGGTCGCAGCGCAGTCCGACTCCGACGCGGTGGTGGCCACGATCGTGGCCGCCTTCCACGAGGACCCGCTCTGGTCGTGGCTATTCCCCGACCCTGACAGGAGGGCCGAGCAGTACGCAACCGTGTTCGGCCTTTACGTGGAGAGCGCTCTTCCGAAGGACGGCGTCTGGATGAGCGACGAGCGCGCCTCCGCCGCCGCCGTCTTCACGCCTCCGGGCGAGCGCGAGCTGACCGAGGAGGCCGAGGGGCGGCTGGCGGCCTTCATGCCGGAGGCGCTAGGCGACCACGCCCCGGCGGTGCTGGAGACGCTCGAGCGCTTCGAGGCCGCCATCCCTGACGGCCCGCCGTTCTACTACCTGAGCTTCCTCGGCACCCACCCGGAGAGCCGCGGGCGGGGAATCGGGATGTCCCTGCTCGCGGAGCTCGCCGGCCGCGCCGACCGTGAAGGCAGGCCGATCTACCTCGAGTCCACCAATCCGGCCAACACGCCGCGTTACGAGCGACTTGGCTTCGCCGGACAAACCGAGTTCTCCACCCCGGACGATCTGCACATCGTCACGACGATGTGGCGCGAGCCTCGGGTCAGCCGTTGAGCCGGGAGAACATCTTGCGCTGCGCCTTGTAGAGGCCCGGGAACTCCGCATGGAGGCGGTCGTATGCCGCTCGGTTCGCAGGGTTCGGCTCGAACACCCGCTCCACCGGGACCAGATCGCGGACCTCGGCGCGATCGACCGCCCCGAGCGCCGCTGAGGCCATCAGGGCGGCGCCCCGCAGGTTGGTGTGGAGCGGTTCCTCCACCCGCTCGATCGTGCGGTCCATGACGTCCGCGTGGATCTGACACCAGAGGCTCGAGACCGCACCCCCGCCGAAGATCCGCAGGTGGTCGACGCGGCCGCCGACGAACTTCTCGACCGCCTCGTTGAGCCACCGGCTGTTGTAGGCGACCCCCTCGAGAACGGAACGAATCAACTCGGCATTGCCGGTCTCGACCGAGACGTTGTGCCAGCCGCCGCGGGCGTTGCGATCGTCCACCGGCGACCGCTCGCCGGCGATCCAGGGAGTGAAGATGACCCCGCCGCTCCCCGCGGGCGCGCCCTCGGCGAGGTCGACCAGGTTCTCGAACGTCGCGGGCACGCCGGTGTGGAAGGAGTCCCGGAGCCAGCGCAGGCAGAGCCCGGCCGCCTCGTGGTTGTTCGCGACCAGGTAGCTGGACGAGTCGAGGCCGGGGACCGTCGCGATGGAGCGCAGCGCGTCGGTCTTCTTGCGGTGGAAGGGCAGGGAGATCCAGGATGTCGTGCTGATCGTCAGGTGTGGCTGACCTCGCTCGATCGCTCCCGTGCCGAAGGCCGCCGAGTGCAGGTCCGGGCTGCCGGTCACGACCTGCACGCTCGGATCGATGCCGAGTTGCTCGGCGACCTCGGGCCGGACCGTCCCGACCAGCGACCCGGTCTCGACCAGCGGGGGCAGCTTCGAGCCGTCGATGCCGGCCCTCCGCACCAGGGCCGGGTCGTACTCCAGGCGATCGAGCCGGCGGTTGTCCGTCAGCCAGGCGGCGCTCATCGAGGCGTGGGTGGCCGCCGCCCGGCCGGTGAAGCGCATGGTCAGGTAGTCGACCGGCTCGACGTACCAGCGGGCCGCCGCGGCGATCTCCGGCTCGTCGCGCTCGAGGAAGAGCATGTGGCTGATTGGGTCGCCACCGAAGGGCGAGGGCACCCCCGCCGTGTGGCGAACCCACAAGGCCAGGGCCGACGGTGAGTAGCCCATCACCGGCCCGCCGATCACCTCGCGCGAGTGGCGGGCGCCCCGGGTGTCGAGCCAGGTGACGCAGGGGCCGACGGGCTCACCGGCCCCGTCCACCGGGATCGTGCTCGCCCACTGACCCGTGCAAGCCACGGCTACTACGTGCTCGGAGGGAATGCCGGCGAGCACCTCCACGGCCAGCTGGCAGACCGCCTGCCACCAGCCGGAGGCGTCCTGGACCGCGCCGCCGCCGGGCAGGCGCTCGGTCTCCAGCGTGCGCTGGGCCTCGCGGTGGAGCCGGCCGTCGAGCGTGAGCAAGCCGACCTTGAGCGCGCCGCTGCCCAGGTCGACGGCGAGGACGTAGCGCTCGGAGCGCCGCTCGCGCAGGTTGTCCGTCACGCGGGGATGTTCTGCTGCGCGTCCATCAGCTGGGCCATCACGCTCCGGATCATCTGCTCGGCGTCCGTGTTGAGTCCGCCGGGCACCCCGCCGTAGACAGCGCTCGACTCCGCCTGCTCGTCGGCGTGCTCCCGCGCGTACGCCACCGCGTCCGCCAGGTCCGAGGCGAAGTCCTCTACCACGCCGGGCTGTATCTGGGGACGGGTGACCGCCATGTGCAGCGCGTTCGGGTACTGGAGCCCGTTGAACCGCCAGCCTCGCCTCTTCATCTCGTCGTTGACGTGGTAGATGTCGAACACGTCCGAGGTGAAGGCGAAAAGGAAGGTCGGCTCGCCGAGGATCCGCAACTCCTCGTGCGAGCGGACCGCGTCCTGCATCCGGGCCGACGTCTCGAAGATCTCCTTCGCATAGCGGCGGTAGCCCTCGCGCCCGATCGAGACGAGCGAGGCCCAGGTCGCGGCCAGCAGCCCGTCGGAGCGCGAGCCCTCCATCCCCGGCGAGAAGTACTTGCCGCCGCTCCAGTCCGGCATGAAGAAGTAGCAGCGGTTCCGCAGCTCGCGGTCGCGGAAGAGGAGCGTCGAGGTTCCCTTGAGGCCGTAGCCGTACTTGTGGGTGTCGGCCGAGATGGAGGTCACCCCTGGCACGCGGAAGTCGAAGGGCGGGATCGGATAGCCAAGCTCCTCGCCGAAGGGCAGCAGGTAGCCGCCCAGGCAGCCGTCGACGTGCATCCCCACGCCGCGATCCTGCGCCAACTCGGCCAGCTCGGCGATCGGGTCGATCGTCCCGTAGCCGTAGTTGCCGGCGGAGCCGACGATCGCGACGGTGCCCTCGTCGATCAGATCGGCGACGTCGGCGGGCCGGACCAGCGTCGTCTCCGGATCGACCGGCACCCGCCGCAGCTCGATCCCGAACAGGTGGCAGGCCTTGTCGAAGGCCGGGTGCCCGGTCTCCGGCTTGACCACGTTGGGCCGGTCAATCCCTCGCGCCTCGCGCCCCTCCTCGCGGTAGGCGAGCATCGCCTGGGAGATGCTGGCGCTGCCACCGGAGGTCACCATCCCGGCAGGGTCCGCGTTGATGCGAGGGGGCGCGCCAGCGCCACCCGTTTCGAGTTGGTCCGCGTGCATCAGCGAGAGCGCCATGGCGATGATCTCGCCCTCGAAGCGCGTTGCGCTCGGGCACATATCCCGCTGCAGCGCGTTCTGGTGGGCGAACAGCCCGAACGCCTCCTTGAGGAAGGCGTAGTGGTCGCGGTCGCCGCAGTACATCGTCCCCGAGCAGCGCCCGGTCTCCCAGACCCTGTCCTCCTCGGTCGCCATCTCACGCAGCTCGCCGAGGAGCTCCTCGCGCGACCGGCCCGACTCGGGCAGCTCGCGATTGACGCCGTAGCGCTCGGCGTAGGGATAGAAGTCGAACATGTCGCTCATCTGATCCGCTCCTTGGCCTAGATGTCGCCGGAGAAGGTGTCGCAGGCGTTCAGGTCGCCTGAGTCGAACCCTGTCTGCAGCCAGTGTGCCCGCTGCTCCGAGGTCCCGTGGGTGAATGACTCGGGATCGATCCGGCCCTGCGCCTGCTCTTGGATCCGGTCGTCTCCCACGGCCGCCGCGGCGGTCAATCCTTCCTGCAGATCGCCGCTCTCCAGGATGCCGCGGTCGTAGGTGGACCGTGCCCAGACGCCCGCCAGGCAGTCGGCCTGAAGCTCGAGACGAACCGAGAGCTCGTTGGCGTCGCCGGAGTTCCCCTGGCTCTGCTGCCGGACCTTCTGCTCGATGCCGAGCTGCTGCTGGACGTGGTGCCCGATCTCGTGGGTGAGGACGTAGGCCTGGGCAAAGTCGCCCGGGGCCTGGAAACGCCGGTTGAGCTCGTCGAAGAAGCCGAGGTCGATGTAGACCCGCTGATCGAGCGGGCAGTAGAAGGGCCCGGTGGCCGAGCTGGCGAGGCCGCAGCCGGAATTCACCTGATCGCGGAAGAGGACTAGCTTCGCCCGCTGATACGGCCTGTTCGCGGCGGCGAACTCCTGCTTCCAAAAGCCCTGGGCGTCGTCGAGGACGAAGGAGACGAACTGGACCTCCTTGTCCTCATCAGGGCTACCGGGGACTGACGCCGTGCCATTGCCGCTCGGCGGCACCTGGGGGAAGGCGCTGGTCGGGTCCGGGACATTGAACCCCCCGCCGCCGCCACCGCCCTTGACGAACAGCAGGTAGACGATCACCAGGATCACGAGCGTCCCGATGCCGCCTCCCCCGAGGCGACCGATCGGGATCGGCATGCCGCCGCCACCGAATCCCCCGCCGGCGCTCCGCCGATCCTCGATATCGGCGCTGCGCCTCCCCGGACGCCACTTCATTCGGAGCTCTGCTCGCCGGCGGCGGAGTAGGCCTCCAGCGCCTGGCGCTGGGAGAGGACGTAGAGCAGGGCCAGTGCCGGGACGACGGTCAGCGCGGCGACGATGAAGACGACGATCACCGAGGTCAGCGTCGCCGAGGCGCCTGCCGCCTGCGAGATCGTCAGCGACGTCGGCAGCACGAACGGGAAAGCGGCGGCGAAGTAGCCCCAGATCACCGCCGCGCCCGCGCCCACCGCTGCCGCGCGCAGGCCGTAGTTCCGGCCGCTGACGAGCAGTCCGAGCGCGACCAGGCCGCAGACCGCCGAGATCAGCACCAGCGCGATTCCGGGCCAGGAGGTGAGGCCGTCGTAGATGTAGCGGGCGTCCTGGTGGAGCGCGACCACCCCCAGCACCGCTCCGGCGCCGGCGATCACCGCCACCGCCAGGGCACGGCGGGCGAAGTAGTCGCGGAGATCGTCCTCGCCGGCGGCACCGGAGTCCCGGACCAGGAAGATCGCGGCTGTGTAGGCGGCGACAGCAACGAAGAGAGCTCCGGTGACCAAGGGCATGAAGCCGATCCAGCTGCCGGTCGGGTCGCCATCGCCACCGGCGGGCACCTGCCCCGAGGCGATCGCTCCGACCACCGTCCCCATGAAGAACGGCGTGAGGACCGAGGAGATCCCGAAGACCCGGCTGGCGGGCCGCTCGACCGGGCCGGGCAGCGCGTGGCGGAAGGCGAACCCGGCGCCGCGCAGGACGATCCCGAGCGCCGCGAGCGCCAGGGGGATGTAAAGGGTGGTCATGATCGCCGAGAAGGCCTGCGAGAACGCGGTCCACAGCACCACCAGGACGAAGATCAGCCAGACGTGGTTCGCCTCCCAGACGGGGCCGATCGAGCGGTCGATCTGGTTGCGGACCCGGTCCGCCCGCTCGCCCGACCCGGCGAGCAGGTCCCAGACGCCCGCGCCGAAGTCGGCTCCCCCGAAGATCGCGTAGAGCGTCACGCCGATCCAGAGGATCACGGCGCAGACGTCCGCCTTGCTCACGGCGTCGCCCCCGATGGCGCTTCACCCGGCGGCGGACCGTACGGGACCTCACCCGCGGCTATCCGGTCCTCGCGCCAGCGGCGCGAGAGGCCACGGAGCACGACGATCGCAACGACCGCCAGGCCGATGTAGAGGAGCATGGTCGCGGCGAAGACGAACCAGATGCCCTTCGCCGGGGTGACCGCGTCCGCCGTCCGCATGAACCCGTTGACGATCCACGGTTGCCGGCCAACCTCGGTGACGATCCAGCCGCACTCGAGCGCCACGACCGCAGCAACCCCGGCAATTGCCGCCAAGCGCAGGAACCAACGCGTCTCCGGAATGTCACGCCGCCGCCACCACGAGATCGCGAACCAGACCGCGAGCAGGAAGAGGCCGGTGCCGATCCCGACCATCGTGTCGAAGGCGTTGTGCAGGAGCGTGTTCGCGGGCGGTCGGTTCTCCGCGGGAATCTGGTCCAAGCCCTTGACGTAGGTGCTGGTGCTGAACCCCACCAACAACGAGTCGAGTCCGGGGATCCCGATTCCGTCCTTCACCTCCCCGTCCGTGCAGATCCCGCCGATGTATTCCGTCTGATCGTCCCCGCTCTCATAAACGCACTCGAAGCCTGCGAACTTGGCCGGCTGATCGTCGGCCACAGCTCGTGCCGCGGTGTCGCCGACGAAGAGCTGAATGGGCGCCGCGATCGCCGCCACCGTGAACGGGATCAGGAAGCCGAGCCGGTGGTAGCGGTCGCGCCGGCCGCGCAGCATGCCCACCGCGTAGACGGAGGCGATCAGGAAGCCGGTGACCATGTAGGCCGCCAGCCACATGTGGAAGAACTCGTAGCCCGTCGCCGGGTTGAAGATCACCTCGAACGGCTTCACGTCGGTGACGTGGCCGCCGGCGTCGAGCTGGAAGCCCTGCGGCTGGTTCATCCACGCGTTCGCGGCGACCACGGAGAAGGCCCCGCCGATCCCGGTGATCACGATGGGCACCGCGGACAGCATGTGTGCCCGCGGCGAGAGGCGGTCCCAGCCGTAGATGTAGATCGCGATGAAGATCGCCTCCAGGAAGAAGAAGATCCCTTCGATCGCGAAGGCGATCCCGAACGCGTCGCCAAAGCGGTCCATGAACCGCGGCCAGAGCAGTCCGAACTCGAAAGAGAGGACGGTCCCGGTGACGGCGCCGACCGCGAACAGGACCGCAACCCCCTTCGACCAGTTGCGAGCGAGCCGGAGCGCCTCGGGGTCGTTCCTGCGCCGTCCGGTGTACTCGGCGATCAGCATCATCGCGGGGAAGGCAACGCCGAAGCAGGCGAGCACGATGTGGAACCCGAGCGTGAAACCCATCTGGTTCCGCGCGGCCAGCAGGTTGGACGAGGAATCCGCGAGCAGCGGCACCAGGTTCGGCATCAGGACTCCCGGCGCAGCCTATTCCGACACGGGTTCATCAGAGGACCGCTATCGGATTGAGCGGCGATCCGGTGCCGCCCCGTACGCGCAGCGGCGCGCCTACGAAGAGGAAATCCCAGCGGTCCGCCTCCTCACAGGCGCCGGCCAGCTCGTCCAGGTGCAGATAATCGAGGAGGTGGACCCCCATCGCCGTCAGGGCGAGGACATGGATCGGGAAGCCGACGCCCTCGGTGACGCTCGGGGCCGTATCGTTGTTTCCGTCTGAGCCCAGCGCAGCTATGCGCCTCTCCGACAGGAACTCAGCGCAGCTCGGATGGAGCCCGGCCTTCGAGCTCGCGACGTCCCAAGGGCCGAGCTCGTCGAGCCGGGTGGCGTGACCCGTACGCACCAGGAGGACGTCGCCCTCCCTCGCCGTCACGTCCGCCCGGCGCTCCGCCGCCTCCAGGTCGCCGGGGAGAACGCTGTCGCCGGGCTCGAGCCAGCGCACTCCGCGGGTTCTCGGCACGTCGAGGAGCACACCACGCCCGACCAGCCCGTCCTTGAGTACCTCGACCGTCTCGACCGCCGCTCCGTCGGCCGAGACCGAGTCCGCCGGGCGCCCGTTGTACAGCGAGCCGTCGTAGGAGACGTGGCAGAACGCATCGAGATGGCTATGTGTGTCGTTGTGGTAGTCGACGCCGATGTAGTCCTTCGCGAAAGCGACGCCGTCACGGTGGTCCTGCGCGCCGAGCATCGTCATGTGGTGATCCGCGGGTTCGGGGTTATCGGGCTCGGGCTCGGTGTTGAGAGGGCGGCTCAAGCTGACCGTGCCACCGCTCTGCACGAGCTCCGCTGCCGCGGCTACACGCTCGGGGGTCAGGTAGTTGAGTGCCCCGCGCTCGTCATCGTCCCCCCAGCGCCCCCAGTTCGAGACCCGCTCGAAGAGCTCCCGGAATTCGGCCGCCGAGACCTCCAGGCCCGTCTCCCCGCTCATGAGGCCATCACAGCGACCGAGAACGACGCCTCGTAGCTCTCGTCCGGCTGTACCAGCTTCAGGTCAAGCCCGCTGACCAGCGCGTTGGTCGGTGCGGTCATCGGTTCATACGCAATCACGTCGTCGTCCTCCGGGGCGTAGACCTGCGCATACGGATATCCCTCACCGAACGAGACCTCGACGCGGCGGCCGCCGCCCTCCAGCACGAAAGGGGCCGCGTCATCGGGGGCGCCGAACTCGTCGTCGAAGGTGCGCGAGCCGAGCGGGCCGCCGGCCACTTCGGCGTCCTCCATCTCGCCCGTCGGCAGCTCCTCCCCATCGAGGTCCACCCGCCGGCTGATCGGCATCTCGACCGTCCAGTCGGCGCGCGAGACACCCGGTAGCTGGAAGTAGGGGTGGTAGCCGAAGGCGACCGGGACTGGCAGGTCGCCGGTCGCCCGCAGGGTCGTGGCGACGGTGAGGGTTCTGCCCGAAAGATCTGCCTCGATCTCCAGCCGGTGGGGGAACGGGAAGGCGTCCATCAGATCGCCGTGGGCGGCGAAGTCGAACGCTGCAGCGAGCAAAGCTCCCTCGCCGGTCTCCTCATGCCGCTCGACCTCCCAGCCACGTGCGCCTGCGAGCAAGCCGTGAATCGGATGGCCGTTCGGATCCACGCTGATCAACGCGCGGTGGTCAGCGAGATCGATCTCGCGACCGGCAACCGCGAACCGCATCTGTGCAACCCGGTTCGCCCATGGGTGGAGCAGGGGGATCCCCATCGTCGAGCGCTCCGCCACGTACCGCGCCAGACCGCCCCGCTGGCCAAGCAGCTCCTCGCCGCGGTGCAGGAGCGAGCAGCCGACCATTCCCGCCCCTGGGACGAACGCCGCCTCGAGCTCGCCGTCCTGGGAAGACAGTGTGAGGGCCTCCCATCCTTCGATCTCCTGCTCGCCGATCATCAGCCCGTCTCGGCACCGGAACTTTCAGCCCCTTGCTTCTCGTCCGCGGTCAGCGAGAGGAGAAACGGCCGGCCACCGGCCTGTTCGATGGCGACGCGAGCGATGACTTGCTGCATCGTGATCGTGCGCTGCGGCCGTCCGTTGCCGATGAACGTGGCTGCCCAGCGTGGGATCGTGGCCAGGCGGTTCTTGAAGCCAGTGAGGAAAGCCAGGTGGACGAACAGCCAGGCAATCCAACCGAGGAAGCCCGAGAGACGGATGCCCTTGAAGCTGACGACGGCTCGAAACCGGGAGATGGTCGCCATGCTGCCCAGGTCCCGGTACCGGAACGGTTTCGGCTCCTCCCCGCGCAGGCGGCGGTTGATCGTGTTCGAGGCGTGCAGACCCTGCTGCATCGCGACTTCGGCGACTCCGGGCAGCTCGTCCAGGGACATCATGTCGCCGATCGCGAACACCCCCGGGTGCCCGGGCAGCGTGCAGTCCGGGAGCACGCTGACCCGCCCGGCCCGGTCGACCTCGGCCCCGGTCGCCTCGCCCAACATCCGAGCGAGTGGGGAAGCCTGGACGCCGGCAGCCCACACCTTGGTATGCGCGGCGATGCGTCGCTCCTCGTCCCCCGACTTCACCACCACCCCTTCCCGATCGACATCCGTGACGATGCTGGACATGTGAAGCTCGACCCCGAGGCGCTCGAGGCCCCTCGCCGCCTTGCCTGAAAGCCGGTCCCCGAAGGTGGCAAGCACCGCCTCGCCACCGTCGAAGAGCAGGATCCTCGCGTCGCGCGAGTCGATCTCCCGGAAGTCGTTCTTGAGCACACGGCGGGAGAGCTCGGCGATCTGGCCGGCGACCTCCACCCCGGTCGGCCCACCGCCGACCACCACGAAGGTGAGCCATGCCCGGCGCTTCTCCGGATCTTGCTCGAGCTCGGCCATCTCGAAAGCTCCGAAGATCCGTCCGCGCAGCTCCAGCGCATCGTTGATCGTCTTCATCCCCGGTGCCCAGCGCGAGAACTCGTCGTGACCGAAGTAGGACCCGCCGGCGCCAGCGGCGACTATCAGGCTGTCGTAGGGAATCTCGATCAAGACGCCATCGACGCGCGTAGCCGTCACCCTTCGAGCCTCCAGGTCGAAGCCGGTCACCTCGGCTAGCTCGACCTCGACGTTTCGCTGCCGGCGCAGCACGTTTCGGATCGTCGGGGCGATCTCTCCCTCGGAGAGGATCCCGGTGGCAACTTGGTAGAGCAGCGGCTGGAAGAGATGATGGTTGTGGCGGTCGACGAGCGTCACGCGGACCGGGGCGCGGCGGAGCCTGCGTGCCGCGAACAATCCTCCGAAGCCTCCCCCCACGATCACGACCCGATGCGAGTCGGAGGCCATCGTCGGTCCTTCGAACCTCGTTAGGCGGCCAGTCGCTCCAGCAGGTGGTCTCCCACCCGCAGCGCGTTGGCCATCGCCGTGAGCGCCGGGTTGACGGCGCCGATGCTCGGAAAGAAGCTGGTATCGACGACATAGAGGTTGTCGAGCTCGTGCGCCTTGCACTTGGTGTCGAGCACCGAGTCCGCCGGATCGGCCCCGAAGCGGCAAGTCCCGGCCTGGTGTGCCACCCCGGCCACAGGGATCTCATTCTTCAGGTAGGCGTCGTGCGGGAGGAGGTGCCCGTCGTGCATGCCGAGCTTGCCGAGCATCGACTTGAGCTTGCCGTAGAGCTCCTTCTTGGGCTTCTCGTTCGAATAGGTGTAGGCGAGCTTGATCGACCCGTCGTCCGTGAGCGTCACCCGGTTGTCCGGCCGCGGCAGGTCCTCGGTCGAGAGCCAGAAGTCGACGGCATGGGCGGCAATTCGCTCGAGCGACCAGTCGGGCGCCGGCTTGGTCATCAGGGGCTTCTCCCCTCGGAACATCGGCGCCTGTGACTTGCCGACCATCTGGATGTTGCCGAGGGGGTAGTCGAACTCCTCGGTCGCGAAGTAGAAGTCGTTGAGCCCGAGGGTCTTCTGGAAGATGGTTGGGTTCGGCTCCTTTGACAGCGCCAGCACCGCCTGACTGTTGTGGAACATGTAGTTGCGGCCAACCTGGTCCGACCCGTTTGCGAGCCCCTTGGGATGCTTGTCGGTGGCCGACGCGAGGAGCAGCTTCGCGGAGTTGGCCGCGCCACAGGAGACGACGACGATGTCCGCCGTGTAGGTCTCGCGTTCGCCGTCGCGCTCGACCTCCACCCCGGTTACCTCGGTTCCGCCCTCGCTGGTGTTGAGCCTGAGCGCGGTCGTGTTGGTGAGCAACGTGACGTTGTCGTGCTCGAGCGCTGGGCGCACCGCGATCACCTCGGCATCCGACTTCGCGTGCAGCAGGCAGGGGAAGCCGTCGCAGTTCTGAGTCCGCACGCAGCGGCTGTAGGGCATGTTCTCCTCGTCGAGCAGGACGCCGCACGGCGCATGGAATGGCCGGTACCCGGCCGCGGCGAGGTCGTCGGCTAGCTGCTGGATCCGCGGCTCGTGGGAGACCGCCGGGAACGGGTACGGGGCACTGGCCGGCGGCTCCGTCGGGTCTTCCCCTCGAGCGCCACGTACCTGGTAGAGCTGCTCGGCCTGCGTGTAGTGGGACTCCATCTCGTCGTAGGAGATCGGCCACGCGGGTGAGACGCCGTCCTGGTGCTGGAGCTCCCCGAAGTCCTCGGCGCGCAAGCGGTAGAGCGCCGCTCCGAACAGCTTGGTGGCGCCGCCGACGAAGTAATGCACCTGCGGGGCGAAAGCCTTGTCCTTCCCGTCGTACCAGGTGTCCTCCGACTGGTAGCGGCCATCGACGAAGACGTCCTGCGCGAGCCAGTTCTGCGGCTCCCGTGGCAGCCAGCCGCCCCGCTCCAACAGCAGCACCTTCTTGCTGGACGGCGCCAGCCGGTTCACGAGAGTCCCGCCGCCGGCCCCGCTGCCGATCACGATCACGTCGTAGTCGCTCATACGTTTATCCCGAACTCCTTGAGGCGCTCGCTCACGATGATCCGCGCCCCGGCCTCGATCAGGGCGAGGTGGGAGAAGGCCTGCGGGAAGTTGCCCAGGTGGCGGCCGGTGCTGGTGTCGAACTCCTCGGCGTACAGGCCGAGCGGCGAGGCAACGCGGAGCAGACGGTCCATCAGGTCCCGCGCGCGCTGGTGCTCGCCGATGATCGCGAGGCCCGAGACCAGCCAGAACGAGCAGATCAGGAAGCTGCCCTCCTTGCCCGAGAGACCGTCGTCGGTCTCGCCCGTCACGTAGCGGAGCACGAAACCGTCCTCGGTGAGATCGTCCGCGATAGCCAACACGCTCTTGCGCAGGACCTCGTCGTCGCCCGGCAGGAAGCCGAAGATTGAGGCCAGTAGCGTCGAGGCATCGAGCGCATCGGTGTCGTAGTGCTGGCGGAGGACACCGTCGCGGACGCCGTTGTCGAGGATGTCCTTGCGGATCTCCTCCGCGATCTCCCCCCACTTGCCCTGCAGGCCGGAGTCCCCACCGATCTCCGCGAGCTGCGATGCTCGATCCAGGGCGACCCAGCACATCAGCTTGGAGGAGACGTAGTGCTGCGGGTCGCCGCGGGCCTCCCAGATCCCCTGGTCGGGGTTCTTCCAGACCCCCGTCGCGCACTCGGCCTGGGCCTGGACGATCGGCCAGAGCCGGCGCGGCAGGCGCTGGCTCCGTTGGGTGTGAAGCAGGATCGAGTCGAGTGCCGCGCCGAAGACGTCGTTCTGGCGCTGGTCGAAGGCGCCGTTGCCGATCCGCACCGGCGAGGCCCCCGCGTAGCCGGATAGGTCATCCCTGGTCGACTCGGTCAGGTCGCGGTGGCCATCGATCCCGTACATGATCTGCAGCCCCCCGTCCTCGTTGGCCTCGAGGTCGCCGACGAACTGCATGAACTCGTTGGCCTCCCAGTCGAGATTGAGGAAATGCAGAGCCTGGAGCGTGAAGGTGGAGTCCCGGATCCAGGTGAAGCGGTAGTCCCAGTTGCGCTCCCCGCCCGGGGTCTCGGGCAGCGAAGTTGTCAGCGCAGCGACGGTGGCTCCCGTCGGCATGTAGGTGAGCCCCTTGATCGTCAGGGCGGAGCGCGAGATCGCCTCCCTGAAGCGGTGGTCCGGCATCCGGGCCTTGGAGATCCAGCGCCTCCAGTAATCGGTGGTCTCGCCCATCCGGGCAAGCGCATCGTCGGTCTCCTCCGGCGAGGCCAGCTCTTCCGCCCAGGAGAGCGAGCAGAACGCATGCTCTCCCTGCTCGAGCGTGTGGCGCGCCTGGGCCGTCTCGGCCTCCGCCCCCAGCGGGATGCTGCTGCGCAGCCTGACCGTTACGCCGGCTCCGGTCGCGTCGGCCGTATGCGGTCCGATGACGGACCACTCCGCCGGGGTCCGCCCATAGTCGAAGTCGGGCTCGCAAAGCAACTCCATGTCGACCGAGCCCTCGATACAGACCACCGTCCGCACGAGGAGGTGGTGGGCGTCTTCGTCCGCAGGGGCGCGGGTGTGGGGCGTGATCTCGTCCTGCCGCCGCGTAGGGCCGATCGTCAAGGCATCGCGGACGATCGCCCAGCCGGTCGGCGTGTGCCAGGTCGTGTTGAGGACGTTGGTGCCGGGCTCGTAGATCCGGGCGCTTGGGACATTGATCCCGAATGGAGCGAACCGGAAGGAGCCGGCCTGGCGATCCAGCAGCGTCCCGAAGATGCTGGGCGAGTCAAAGCGCGGGACGCAGAGCCAGTCGATCGCGCCGTCGGGCGCCACCAGGGCGCCGGTGTGGCAATTGGAGAGGAACGCGTAGTCGGCAATGGGCGGGAAGGGCGACGGCATCGCCGCGCTCTGGGGCATCTCCTCCTGCTTGACAGCGGTCACGATCCCGTCCACGGCTCGCGCCAGCCGCCGAAGTCCTTCACGAGCCGGTCGGCGGCCTTCGGCCCCCACGTCCCGGGCTTGTACGGCAGGACCCGAGGCGGCTTGTCGATCAGTGGAGCGCAGATCCGCCAGGTCTCCTCGATGTTGTCCTGCCGGGTGAACCGGGTGCTGTTTCCGAGCATCGCCGCGTGCAGAAGCACCTCGTACGGCGTCGGTCCCTCGCCGCCCTCCTGGGCGAACTCCATGTCGAGGTGAATCGGCTCCGGCTCGGCCGAGTCGCTGCGCTGCGCGTTGACCAGCAGGCGGATCCCGGTTGTGGGATGCAACCTGACGATCAGCTCGTCCGGCCGGACGGTCCGCCCGCGGGTTGCGTAACCGAGCCTCGGCGGTTCCTTGAAGATCAAGCGCAGCTCCCACTGCTCCACCGGAAGCAGCTTTCCCGTTCGGATGAAGAACGGGACCCCGGTCCAGCGCCAGTTGTCGACCTCGAAGCGCGCGGCCACGAACGTCTCGGTGCTCGAGTTCTTCGCAACCCCCTTCACCTTCCGGTAGCCCTCGTGCTGGCCGCGGACGTGCTGCTTCGGGTCCCCCTTCGGCATCGCCGAGAAGACGCCGAACATCGCGTCCTTCAAGGAACGGGCGTCGCGACTGGCGGGTGGCTCCATCGCGCAGGCGGCCACGACCTGCATCAGGTGATTCACGACCACATCCCGGAGGGCGCCGACCGGGTCATAGAAGCTGCCGCGGTCCGCAACGCCGAAGTCCTCCGCCATCGTGATCTGCACGGAGGCGATGCTGTTGCGGTTCCAGACCGGTTCGAACACCGCGTTCGCGAAGCGCAGATAGAGGATCTCCGCGAGTCCCATCACACCAAGGAAGTGGTCGATCCGGTAGAGCTGGTCCTCGCGGATGTACTGATGGATCTCCGCCGCCAGCTCGCGCGCGGAGGCGAGGTCGTGGCCGAAGGGCTTCTCGACCACCACCCTCGAGTTTCCCGTGAGCCCCGCGTCGTAGAGCCCCTTGATCGTCATCCCGAACAGGGACGGTGGGATCTCGAGATAGAAGACCGGGCTCCTCGCCCCCTTGATGTGGGCTGCGAGGCGCTCGTAGGTGTCGGCCTCGGCGAAGTCGCCCTGGACGTAGGACATCCGCTTCGCCAGCCGGTTGAACACCTTGGAGTCGACCTTCTGGCCGGACGAGGTCTCGATCGCCTTGCGAGCGTGATCGCGGAGCTCTTTCTCCGACCAGTTGTCGAACGCAACGCCGACGATCGGGCAGTCGAGCAGGCCGCGCGCCTCGAGCCGGTACAGCGAGTTGAAAGTCATCACCTTGGCGAGGTCGCCGGTGATCCCGAAGATCACGAAGCGATCCGCTTGCCGTGCGCGTGACCTAGACCCCTTCTCCATCCCCTATTCCCTTCCAGTCGAGACTGCCAGGTCGTGGCTTCCGTTCCAGCCGGGTGATGATCTTGCGCTGGTCAACCTTCTATCGCATCGGGGCCCTGATGTGGACCTGAGTTGTTAACGACGGCCTCGCGGTGTTCCCCCCGGCGCTGCACCCAGAGGACCAACGACGCCCCGAGCACCATCATCGAGACGTTGGCCCCGAGAACCGCGAGCGCACCCAGAGACTTGGTCAACTCCCCCATGCTGGCGGCGACACCGAGGTAGGCGGCCGCCGGAATCGTCGTCACCGAGATCGCGACGCCGATCGCCGACGCGGCTCGCGTCTCGAAGGCGAGCATCCCGGCCACGCCTGCCATGAACGCGACCACCAGCGTCTCGTCGTTGACCTTCACCAGGCCTCCGAGCACCCCCGTCTTGTGCAGGTTGAAACCGGACGGGATCAGGTCCAGTTGATCCTGGGCGAATCCAACGACCAGCGCCGCAACGCTGACAACGCTGAGCCCCACCACAAGGGTCTGAAAGGCGGTACGGGCGAGCCTCCAGTTACGACCGACGATTCCGACCGCGGTCGCAACGATCGGCAGCAGGTCGGGACTGATCGCCATCGCTCCGACGATCAAGATGGCACTGTCGTCGGTGACGCCGTAGCAGGCGATCACGCCCGCGACGAACATGAAGGCGAGATATCGCCCGATCGGTCGCGCCTGCCTCCAGGCTGAGCCAAGAACGTCCGACCAGGCGACGCCGGACTGGCTGAGAGCCCCGACCGGCTGCCCCACCGTCTCCGCCCGCGTCACGGTGATGTCGGCGCGAGAAACCCCGACACCCGCGAGGTCATCGAGCAACCCGTCCAGCGCCGCCGGGGGGATGGTGGCCGAGGCGACGGACTGATCCGGGCGCACCGCCGGCACGAGGGTCACCGCGCGGGCACCGTCGAGCTGATCGAGCAGGCCGGCGATCGATTCCGCCCGTTTCGAGTGACCGACTACCTGAACGAACAGCACGCGGCCAGCCTCGCACACCGGCGGGCTCAGGTCAGGCCCTCGTGAATTTCCGCTCCGAGTGCGTCAGGTCGTCACGGCCGGCTGAGATGCAGTGGGCCGCCGGGCCCGGAGCAAGCTGATGACGAGCAGCAGGATCAGGCCCGCGCCTGCGTAAACGGCGAGGACCGCGATCTCACCGCCGCTCGAGGCATCCGGGAAGTAAAAGAGGTTGCGGAGCAGTGGTACACCCCCGCCGGCAGGCAGGTGCTGACCCAAGCTGCTCCAGAAGCTCGGAAGGAACTCCGGTGCCGTACCCGCCCCCGAGATCTGGGAACCGAGTACGAAGTAAAGGAGGCCCGTGATGGCGGCACCGGCCGGGCCGACGAGGGCGATCAGTGCCGCCGTTGATGCCGCGCAGCCCAGGCTGATTAGGAAGAACGCCCCGACTCGCTCGATGACCGGGGCATCCGTCCCGACGCCGAAGGCGGCAGCAATCGCAGTCACCGCGATGGCGTACACCAGCGCATACGCAGCAAGGTAGGTGATGGGCAGAATCCCCTGCCTCGGATGTCCCTCGAACCGAGGCAGCACCTGAGTCATCCCCACCACGCCCACCGTGCCACCCAGAATGACCACCGTCACGAGCAGGCCAATGGCGAGACCGCCCGAATCGTCATCCGGCCAAGGCGCGGCATCGAGCACCTTGGGGCTGCCCGCCGGCGTGGGCTGGCCGACCGAGTTCCGGAGGAAGTTCGCGACCTGGTTGCTCGCGGAGGACGCAATCACGACGGTGTCGACTCCGCCGGTCGGACTCGGAACGACCGCGCCGTAGACGTCGCGCTCCGCGATCTCCCGCTTGGCGGCGCCCAGATCCGGAACCGATTTGACATCGAGCTCCTCGGGCGCCTTCGCTTCCACGGTCTGTGCGACGGATTCGTCGCCGACCACCGCGATTGGGACGTTGTGCGGCGCCGGGTGGTGCCCCAGGCTCATGAACGCGGCTCCGAGCGCGACGGCGATCACGATGCCGACGAGGGTCAGCACGCGGGCCTGCCGGCGGAAGCGCTTCGTATCGGGAGCCTGCGGGGACTCGGTTGGTGTCAGGTGGTCACCCCTATCTCCCCGCGCGGAGCTTATCCCGGCCCAGGGGGGCTCCTACTTGCTCGCCAGGTGGAAGCGGTCGCAGACGTCGCAGCGGTAGTACGTCATGCCGAGCCGCGCCGCCTCGGCCTTCGCGACCTGCTCACTCGTGTAGCCGCGCTTGGGCTTGCCGTCGCGGTTGAAATGGCTCCCAACGATGCGCCGCTGCCCCATACCCCGAGCGTACTGGGGGCCTCCTAGGGATCATTCCCAATAGACGATTCAGGCCCTGGGCTTCATCGTCACCGTCATGGCAAACGAACCGAAAAACCCAAGCAAGAAGAAGGACCGGACCACCGAGACCACCGAGGCGGTGGGCCCCCGCGGCAAGCTGCTGCGCTCCAGGGACAACCGCGTGCTCTGGGGCGTCGCCGGCGGCATCGCCGAGCACATCGGGGTCAGCTCACTCCTCGTCCGCGTCGCGTTCGTCGTGATCAGCCTGTTCGGCGGCGCCGGCGTGCTGGCCTATCTGGTCCTCGCGGTCGCCCTGCCGGAGGACGACGGGACCGGACAGCCGGTCCGCGAGAGCGTCTGGGGGCGCCTCGGCAAGGTCTTCCTCGTCTGCATCCTGGTCGTGCTCGGACTCTGCCTGGCGGGATGCCTGGCCCTGATCAGCGCTTGGACCACGGCAACCGGCCACGGAACGATCGTCGCCGCCGTCGTGATCGCGCTCGGCGTGGGCATCGCCGCGGCCGCTTTCGCCCGCGATGTCAGGCGCGTCACCCCGTGGCTCCTGATCAGTGCGCTGGTGCTGGCCATCCCGGCCGGAGCGATCGCCGCCGCCGACATCGACATCGACGGCTCGGTCGGCGACCGCACCTACACGCCGACCGTCCCGGCCGACATCCCAGCCGATGGCTACAAGCTCGGAACCGGCCAGCTGAACGTCGACCTCCGCGACCTCCCGTGGAAGCGTGGGCAGACGATCGACGCCTCCGCCCATCTCGGCATGGGGCAGATGATCGTTTCCGCTCCGCCCAACGTCTGCGTGGTCGGTCACGCCACCGGGAAGGCCGGCGAGCTGGTCGTGGCAGGGCAAGTGAGCCACGGGATCGATCCGGACGTCAGTCTCGGGACCCCGACCACGGACGCCCCGAGGCTCAACATCGACGCCGACATCCAGCTCGGGCAGCTGATCGTCACCGACCAGGATCCGCAGCGGATCGAGGACTTCGGTGCCGACTACGACCACCACTACCAGCAGGAGACGAGACAAAGGCAGGTATGCGGTAGGTGAGTAGACCCGAACCGAGCGCGTTGGGGACCGGGACGGTCGTCCTGGTCCTTGGCGTGTTCATCCTTCTCCAGACGAGCGATGCCGTATCGCTCAACGGTGGCGTCTCGATCGCCGTGCTCGGCGGCCTGGTGGTCCTGGCCCTGGCGTTCAACTCGATCGCCCGGGCACGGCCGCGCGCCGCTGTCCCGGCTGGCGACGAGCGGCCCACCGCGATCGCCCCCGTGATCACCCCGGAGGCGCGCCGCGTCTCCGGGGCCGGGCTGATCGTCGGCGTCTGCCTCGGCTCGGCGCTGATCGTCTTGTGGGCGAACGGGAAGCTGGAGGCGGCTGGAACGGTTGCCCTGGGAGCACTGGTCGTCGCCGCCGTGGTGATCCTGATCTCGGCGCCGTTCTGGCGCGCGCTGATCAGGCGGCTGGGCGCGGAGCGCGTCGCGCGTGCTCGCTCCGAGGAGCGGGCGGAGGTAGCGGCGCATCTCCACGACTCAGTCCTCCAGACACTGGCCTTGATCCAGAAGCGCTCCGACGACCCCACGCAGGTCGCTCGCCTCGCCCGACGTCAGGAACGGGACCTGCGTGAGTGGCTCTCGAACGATCAGCCGAGCCGGCCAAACGAACGTCTCGCCGACGCCCTGCGCGCAGCTGCAAATGAGATCGAGGACTCCCACGGGGCGCCGATCGAGGCGATCGTGGTGGGCGACGCGCCGCTCGACGAGCGGCTCCAGGCCCTCGTCGCCGCGAGCCGGGAGGCCCTCACCAACGCCGCGAAGTTCGCCTCGGCGGGAGGGCCAGTCCGCCTCTACGCGGAGATCGAGGACGCGGATGCGCGCGTCTACATCGATGACCGCGGACCCGGGTTCAATCCCAAAAGGATCCCCGCCGGTCGCCGCGGCGTCCGCGAGTCGATAATCGGGCGCATGGAGAGGTATGGCGGCGAAGTGGAGATTCGCAGCAAGAAGGGCGAGGGAACGGAGGTCGAGTTGACCGTCCGGAGGCGGCAATGAGCTCGCCGTCGGTAGTGATCGTCGACGACCACCGGATCTTCCGGACCGGTGTGAAGGCCGAGCTCGGCGAGATGGTCGAGGTGCTCGGCGAGGCGGAGACGGTCGAGGACGCGGTCCGGTCGATCACCGAGCTCGAGCCCGACGTCGTCCTGCTCGACGTCCACATGCCCGGTGGTGGCGGGGTCGAGGTGATCGAGCAGGTCTCCAAGGCGCGGCCGCAGCAGCGCTTCCTCGCCCTTTCCGTCTCCGATGATCCGCAGGACGTGATCGCGATCGTCCGCGCCGGCGCCCGCGGCTACGTCACGAAGACGATCACGGGCGAGGAGCTCGCCGATGCGGTGAAGCGCGTTCGCGATGGCGACGCCGTCTTCTCGCCGCGGTTGGCCGGCTTCGTCCTCGACGCCTTCGCAGGCGACCTGCCCGCCGAGGAGGTCGATCCCGAGCTCGACCAGCTCACCGCACGCGAGCGCGAGGTCCTGCGCCAGATCGCCCGCGGCTACCTCTACAAGGAGATCGCCCTTCGCCTCAGCATCTCCGTGAAGACGGTCG
>JBKPLC010000136.1:0-20928 GCA_046731495.1 Actinomycetota bacterium
CCGTTGCTGGTGCGGGGCCGCACGCCGGTCCTGGACGGCCTCGGCGCCCTGATCTGGGCGGCTGGGCTGATCTCGGTCCTGAAGCTGGTGGCCGGCGCATCGACCCCGCCCGGTCTGCTGTTCGGCGCCCTGGTGGCGGCCGCGATCGCGGCCGTCCTCGTGCGCAGGTTCGGGTTGCCCGAGCCCTACACGAGAACGGCGGTGGACGAGGGCCCGCCCAGCCTCGCGTAAGTCTCTGCGTAACGAAGGCGACTAGCATTTCGGCTCGGTCCGGTCGCCGAGCCGGCAACCCACGGATCCCAGGAGCCAGCGATCAGCGTTCTGCGCAACCTTGAAGCCCGCATCGAGGGCCTCGTCGAAGGCGTCTTCAGCCGCGCCTTCAGCTCCGGCGTGCAGCCGGTGGAGATCGCGCGCAAGCTCGCGAAGGAGATGGACGCACACAAGACCGCCTCGGTCCAGCGCGTCTACGTGCCCAACGAGTACACGGTCTGGCTCTGCCCGGAGGACTACGAGCGCTTCAAGGACTACGAATCGTCGCTGGCGCAGGAGCTGAGCGGCCATCTGCTCGAGCACGCCCGCCATCACGACTACGACCTGCTCACGCGGCCCGTCGTCAAGCTCGACGCCGACGACCGCCTGCGGCTCGGCGAGTTCGGCATCCAGACGCGCCTCGTGCGCCCACCGCAGCGCCAGGGCGCGGAGCCCACCCAGGGGGAGCCCGGCCACACGATGGTCTACTCGGCGACGCAGGCTCAGAAGGCCCGCTCGAAGCGCCGCCCAGATGCCGCCTATTCCGAGACCAGGGCGATCGTCTCGGTCGACGACCGCCGCTACGTGCTTGACGGCCCCACCGCAACGCTGGGCCGCTCCAAGGAGTGCGACTGCATCATCGACGACCCGAACATCTCCCGGCGGCACGCGGAGCTGCGACGGTCGAGCGTGGGGGACTGGCAGATCGTCGATCTGAACTCGACCAACGGCGTCAAGGTCAACGGCCGCCGCGTCGCCAACGCCCGCCTGTCGCCGGGCGATGAGATCACGCTGGGAACAAAGGTCTTCGCCTTCGACATCGAGCAGTGAACGACCAACTCGAGCCGCTGGCGGTAGCGCTCAAGTTCGGCTTCCTCGCCGTGCTCTACCTCTTTCTGCTCTGGGTCACGCGGATGGCGATCCGCGATCTCCGCGGCACCGCCTCGCCGGGCTATGAGACCGGCTATCACGAGGCCTCGGGCCTCGATCCGGGCGGCACGGACGCTTTCCTCGTCGTGCAGACCGGCGGCGGACTGCCGGAGGGCGAGCACTTCGATCTCTTCGGGGGCGTGTCCCTGGGCCGCTCCGCGGACGCTGACATACGCATAGACGACCGCTATGCCTCCGGGATCCACGCGCGCGTCTTCAACCGATCCGGCGCCTACTTCGTGGAGGACATGAACTCCACCAACGGAACCCTGCTCAACTCGCGCGAGCTCCACGGCGAGGCCGAGCTGACGCCCGGTGATCTGATCCGGATTGGGGACACTGAGCT
This sequence comes from Actinomycetota bacterium, assembly GCA_046731495.1. GTDB lineage: Bacteria > Actinomycetota > Thermoleophilia > Solirubrobacterales > 70-9 > DASUPK01. The sequence goes on from JBKPLC010000136.1 coordinate 1,526, forward strand.
TCGCTTCGAGGTCTCCTGATGCTCAAGGTCGCGGAAGAGGCTCACAAGACCGACACCGGCCGCCAGCGCCACGCAAACGAGGACTCCTACTTCGCCAGGGCTCCGTTGTTCGCGGTCGCCGACGGCATGGGCGGCGCGCAGGCCGGCGAGGTTGCCTCGCGGATCGCCGCCGGCGCCTTCGAGCGCGGACGAGTCAACGACGACGCTCCCGCCGAGGGCCAGCTCGAGCAGATCGCGCAGCGCGCCAACCGCGAGATCCACAGGCTCGCCCAGGAGGACTCCTCGCGGGCAGGTATGGGCACGACGCTCACCGCCGCGATCCTCCGCGACGACGAGGTGGCTCTCAGCCATGTCGGGGACAGCCGCGCCTACGTCCTGCGCGACGGGCAGCTGAAGCGGCTCACCAAGGACCACTCGCTGGTCGAGGAGCTCCGGCGGCAGGGCCGCCTCACCGAGGAGCAGGCGGAGGAGCACCCGCAGCGCTCGATCATCACGCGCGCCCTCGGCCCCGAGCCGAGCGTGAACGTCGACACGATGAGCTTCCCGGCTCGCGACGGCGACGTCTTCCTCCTCTGCAGCGACGGCCTCACGACGATGGTCCCGGACGACGAGATCCGCGAGATCCTCGCCAACGCCAGGAGCCTGCGGAGCGCGGTGAGCAGGCTGATCGACGCCGCCAACCGGCGCGGCGGGCGCGACAACATCACGGCCGTCGCCTTCCGCGTCGCCGAGGCCGAGGCGAAGGAGGGGGAAGAGAGCGCGACGCTGATCTCGCGGACGGCGGAACAGGCCGGCCTCACCCGCGAGCGGATGCGCGAGGCCGGCGACCGCCTGCGCGGACAGGGTCCGATGCCCGCCCCGCCCCGCCGCCGTCGCGTGCTGGGCTGGGTGGTGGCGGCCACCGCGGCGATCGTGATCATCGGCGGCGGCTTCCTCGCCGCGCGCTCCATCTACTTCCTGGGCGCCGACCAGGAAGGGAACGTCGCCGTCTACCGCGGCCTGCCCTACCAGCTCCCGCTCGGGGTAAGCCTGTACTCCAAGCAGTACTCGGTCCCCGTGCAGGTCGGGACGCTCTCCGAGGAGCGCCAGAGGGCCGTCACCGGCCATGACCTGCGCAGCGAGTCGGACGCGACCGACCTGGCGGACGACATCAAGCTGCGGCCGACCGCCGGCCTGCCTCCGCCGCCGGCTCCGGCGCCGCAGCAGCAGCAGAACAAGAAGAAGAAGAAGGCTGGGGCCAACACGAAGCGCAAGCAGGCCCAGAAGTCTTGAGCGCCCGTACCCGCGAGCTCTTCGCCCTGATCCCGGTCGCACTGCTGGTCACGGCCGGCTTCACCGCCGTGCTGATCACGAACTCCGATCAGTTCGGCAACCTGAGCGTGCTCTACGGCGGCTACTTCCTGGCGCTCTGCCTCGCCACCCACATCATCATCCGCATCCGGCTGCCCGATGCGGATCCGTTCCTCTTTCCGCTGGTCGCGCTGCTGGCGGCCTTCGGGATGGTGATGCTCTTCCGCCTCGATGAGGGGCTCGCCCGCGACCAGGCGAACTGGTTCGTGCTCGGCCTGATCCTGTTCTCGGCGACGATCATCTTCCTACGGGACTACGAGGCGCTCGAGCGCTACCGCTACCTGATCGCGCTGGCGGGCTTCATCCTGCTGATCCTGCCGCGCTTCCTGGGGCACGCGGTGAACGACGCCTACCTCGCCGTCGACCTCGGCCCGATCACCTTCCAGCCCACCGAGCTGGCGAAGATCTGCATCGTCGTCTTCCTGGCGAGCTACCTGAACGAGCGCCGGGAGGTGCTGGTGGTCGGCGCGCGCAACATCGCGGGCGTCGTCGTCCCGCCGCTCAAGCACCTCGGCCCGCTGCTGGTGGTCTGGGGCGCGGCCATGCTGCTGCTGGTCTTCATCCGGGACCTGGGCAGCTCGGTGATGTTCTTCGGCGCCTTCCTGGCGCTGATCTACGTGGCGACCGCCCGCATCTCCTTCGTGATCATCGGGCTCGCCATGTTCGTGCTGGGCGCCTGGTTCTTCGCCCACACCGCCGCTCACGTCCAACAGCGCTTCGACATCTGGCTCGACCCCTTCCACGACGCAGGAGGCAGCGGCTACCAGCTCTCCCAGTCCCTCTTCGCGCAGGCAGACGGCGGGCTCTTCGGGAGCGGCCTCGGCAACTCGCTCGTGCAGCTGCCCGCCTGCCACGGGGACTTCCCGGACAAGTGCGCGATCCTGCCCGCCCCCCACACGGACTTCGTCTACGCGGTGATCGTCAATGAGCTGGGGTTGTTCGGCGGGGCCGCCGTCGTCCTGATCTACGCGCTGATCGCGGAGCGCGGCTTCAAGACGGCGATCCTCGCCGAGGACGGCTTCTCGAAGCTGCTCGCGACCGGGCTGACGGCAATCTTCGCCCTGCAGGCCTTCGTGATCATCGGCGGGGTCACCAGGGTGATCCCGCTCACCGGCGTGACCCTGCCGTTCATCAGCTACGGCGGCAGCTCGATCGTCGCCAACTTCATCCTGCTCGCCTTACTCCTGATGGTCTCGGACAAGGCGCGCCGGCGGGTGCGGCTCCAGAACGAGACGAGGGCCGGCGTATGAACCGCCAGATCGTCAAGCTCTTCGGCTTCATCGTCGTCCTCTACGCGCTGCTCTTCGGCTTCACGTCCTACTGGTCGATCTTCGATTCGGACTCGCTGAAGGCGAACACCGCGAACCGGCGGCCGCTGCTCGAGGAGCAGCAGATCAGGCGGGGGACGATCTATGCCGACGATGGCCGCACGGTGATCGCCAAGTCCACTCCCGTCGGCAAGGGCAACAACCAGATCTACGTCCGCCACTACCCGCTGGGCCAGCTCTTCGGCAACCCGATCGGCTACAGCTTCGTCGAGCGCGGCCGGGTCGGGTTCGAGCTCGCGCACAACGACGAGCTGGTCGGCAACAAGACCGAGTTCCTCTCGGTCCTCGACGAGCTCCAGGGGCACAAGCAGGAGGGCGACGACGTCGTCTCCTCGCTCAATCAAAGGGCGCAGGAGGCGGCGGTCAACGGCCTCGGCGGCCGCCAGGGGTCCGTGGTGGCGATGGACCCCACCACGGGCGAGATCAAGGCGATGGTGAGCATCCCGGAGTACAACCCGAACGTCGTCCAGAACTCGAAGGCCTTCCAGCGACTCAACACCGAGTCGAGCGCGCCGCTCTTCAACCGCGCGACGCAGGGCGGCTATCCGCCGGGCTCGACCATGAAGGTCGTCACCGCCACCGCGGCGCTCGACAGCGGTGAGTTCACGCCGAGCACGACGCTCAGCGGTCGCTCCCCGATCGAGATCGAGGGCGTGCCGCTCTCCAACTCCGGCGGCGAGCAGTTCGGGACCATCGACATGACCACTGCTCTCACCAACTCGGTCAACACCTGGTGGGCGCAGGCCGGCGAGAAGCTCGGCACCGACACGATGTTCAAGTACATGGACCGCTTCGGCTTCAACCAGAAGCCGAACCTCGACTACCCGGGCTTCCAGCTCGCAGCGAGCGGTGTCTACGACGGGAACAAACTGCTCGGGCCGGGAGCGGCAATCGACATCGGCCGCGTGGCGATCGGCCAGGAGCGGCTGCGTGTCACCCCGCTGCAGATGGCCGAGGTCGCGGCCGCGGTGGCCAACAAGGGCGAGCTGATGGAGCCGCGCCTGTGGTCCAAGGTGGTCGATCCGGACGGCCGGGAGACCAGGCTCGATCCGGCCCGCCAGAGCCGGGTGATGAGCGAGGACACCGCCTCGGAGCTCAACACGATGATGCAGAGCGTGGTGCGGGAGGGAACCGGTACCGCCGCCGCGGTCTCGGGCATCGATGTGGCGGGCAAGACCGGCACCGCGGAGATCTCGAACGGCGTCAATGACGCCTGGTTCATCGGCTTCGCCCCGGCGAGCAACCCGAAGATCGCGATCTCCTGCATCGTCGAGCACACCAGCGGCTTCGGCGGCCCGACCTGCGGCCCGATCTTCAAATCGGTCGCCGAGGCGGTCCTCGGCGGCGGCGCCTGATGACCCCGCCCCAGAAGGGCACGATGGTCGACGAGCGCTACCGCCTCGACCGGAAGATCGGGTCCGGCGGGATGGCGGACGTCTGGCTGGCCGACGACACCGAGCTCGACCGCCAGGTCGCGATCAAGATCCTCCACGACCGCTTCGCCCAGGACGCAGAGTTCGTGCAGCGCTTCCAGCGCGAGGCTCAGTCGGCGGCCGGCCTCCAGCACCCGAATGTCGTCGGGATCTTCGACCGCGGCGCCTTCGACGGGACCTACTTCATCGCAATGGAGTACGTCGATGGGCCTTCGCTCAAGGACCTGGTCAAGGGCGGAATGGGAATCCAGGACGCGATCAACTTCACGCGGCAGATCCTCAACGCGGCGCGCTTCGCGCACCGCAAGGGGATCGTCCATCGCGACCTGAAGCCCCAGAACGTGTTGATCGACGACGAGGGCCGCGCTCGCGTCACCGACTTCGGCATCGCCCGGGCGGGCGAGAACTCGGACATCACGGCGACCGGCTCGGTGATGGGGACCGCCCAGTACATCTCCCCGGAGCAGGCCCAGGGCAAGGACACCACGCCTCGCTCCGACATCTACTCGATCGGCGTGATCCTCTACGAGGCGCTCACGGGGCGGGTCCCGTTCCACGGCGACAGCGCCGTGGCGGTCGCCCTGAAGCAGGTCTCCGAGGCGCCGCGGCGGCCCAGCGCGATCAACCCAAATGTCCCGCCCGCCCTCGATGCGGTGGTGATGCGCGCGCTCGCCAAGGACCCGGACGCCCGCTTCAAGGACGCGGATGCCTTCCTCAAGGCTCTCGATGCGGCGGAGAAGGCGCCCGACACGCCCAGGCCGCAGGACACCGCGGCCTATGCGGCGGTGACTCCGGAAGGGGAGACCGACCTCTCGGTCGAGGAGGAGTACGTCGAGTACGCGGATCGCCGCCGCCGCTGGCGCTGGTTCATCCTCGCGCTGCTCGCCATGGGGGTCGCGGCGCTGGTGGCGTACGCCCTCACCCGCCCCTCGCACGTCGCGATCCCTGATGTGATCGGCCAGAACGTCGACCAGGCGACGCGCGTCCTCGACAGCAAGGGCTTCGATGTCGCGATCAAGGCGGTGCCGAGCGTCGCCCCGCGCAACCAGGTCGTTGAGCAGGACCCGATCCCCACCGACCGCGGCGGCGGCAAGGCCGAGGAGGGCTCGACGGTGACGCTCAGCGTCAGCTCCGGGCCGGCGATCGTCGCCGTCCCCGACGTCTCCAATCTGAACGAGCCCGACGCCACAAAACGCCTGGAAGACGCGGGATTCCAAGTGAACGTGCGCCAGGAGTTCTCGAAGACCGTGCACAAGGGTCTCGCCATCGGCACCGAGCCCGCGGCCGGGACGCAGCTCTCGACCGCGCAGCCGGTGACCCTGCTGATCTCGCGGGGGGCGAACACGGTGACCGTGCCGGACGTCGTCGGGCTGGACGATCAGGCGGCGCTCGCGGCCCTCTCGAACGCGGGTCTCTCCGGCATGGAGGTGCAGCGCGACTCCACCGAGCCGGCGGGCACGGTGCTGAACCAGAGCCCAGCGGCCGGCAAGCAGGTCGCCCGCGGCTCGCAGGTGACGATCTTCGCCTCGACCGGCGCGATCACGGTCCCGGACGTCGTTGGCCAGACCCGCAAGGCCGCCGTCACCGCGCTCAAGAAGGCCGGGTTCGTAGTAGCCGTGACCGAGCAGGCCACCACCGATCCGACCGAGGTCGGAGTCGTCCTCTCCGAGTTCCCACCGGCCGGCTCGCGCGGCCAGCGCGGCGATACGGTGACGATCTCCGTGGGCGTCTCGTCACCCACCTCGACGACACCTGGCACATGAAGGGCTCCCGGACGCGAAGCGGAGGAGGGCCCGATTCATGAGGGTGGCTGTGATCGGGGGAGGGATCAGTAGCGAGCACGAGGTCTCGCTCCGCTCCGCCGCCTCGGTCGCGTCGGGGTTGCGGGAGGCCGGGCACGAGACGATCGAGGTGACGATCGGCAAGGACGGCCGCTGGACGACGGCCGAGAGGGAGATCAGCTTCAGCCCGGGCGACGGCCTGCTCGATGCCGACGTCGCCTTCCCGGTCCTGCACGGCCCGGGTGGGGAGGACGGCAGCGTCCAAGGCCTGCTCGAGGTGCTGGACGTCCCTTACGCCGGCTCCGACGTCGAGGCGTCCGCGATCTGCATGGACAAGCTCGTCTTCAAGGACCTGCTGGCCCGGCATGGCCTCCCGCAGGTCGACTACTGCCGGGCGGGCGAGGAGAACTGGCGCGAACTCGCCTCCGGCTTCGGCAAGCCGCTCTGGGTGAAGCCGGCTCGGCTCGGCTCCAGCGTCGGCATTGCCCCTGCGACGGGTGAGGAAGAGCTCGATCGCGCGGTGGAGGCCGCCGTGCGCCACGACCCGAGGGTGATCGTCGAGGCGCCGGCGCCCGGCAAGGAGGTCGAGTGCTCCCTACTGGGCAACGAAGAGCCCCTCGCCTCGCCCCCGGGCGAGATCGTCACCAAGGGCGGACACGACTGGTACGACTACGAGGCGAAGTACGCCGAGGGCGGCATGGAGCTGGTCGTGCCGGCCGAGGTCTCCGAGACCGCCCGCGAGCGCGTGCGAGAGCTGGCGCGCGAGGTGTTCACGCTTTGCGGCTGCAGCGGCCTGGCGCGCTGCGACTTCTTCGTCGACGGGGACGAGGTGCTGGTCAACGAGCTCAACACCATCCCCGGCTTCACCGAGACCAGCGTCTACGGCAAGCTCTTCGAGGCGGACGGGATCCCCTACCCCGAGCTCTGCGACCGGCTGGTCAAGCTGGCGCTCGAGCGCTACGAGCGGACGAAGAGCTACGAGTTCTGATCAGGAGCCGCCGAACAGCCGAATGTCGCTGATCTCCATCTGGTAGCGACCCGGATCGTCCTCGGCGGACGGCAGCTTCGTGATCCAGATGAGGAACGAGCTGGCGGCTCTCCCTGGGAGGTTCACGGTCTCCCTGCCCCCGCCGTCGGTGATCGACGCCAGCGGCTGACCCCAATCGGACAGCTGGCTCGGCGGCGAGCCGCTCACCTCGTAGATCTCGGCGTCGTAGCCCGAGGTCGGGCTGCGGATCTCGATCGACTTCGCGGTGACGGTCTTGCCGGCGTCGATCGCGAGCCCCACGCCGTCCTTGAGGCCACCAAAGTCCGGCGTGTCGTAGTGCTCGCTCGTCCAGGCGGTACCCGTCGGATTGGAATCGACGGCGAGGCGCTCCGTACCGGTCTCCTGGTCATCGCCCTCCGGATCGAACTCCGAAGTCGCGCTGGACGACAGCCGGATCTCGCTGGGGCCTCCTCCGCTGGAAGTACCGTCGCCCCCGAAGTCGATGTGCTGCGTGCCGTAGATCACGGCGGCCGCGACGATCAGGAGACCGAGGATGGTCAGCGCGATGCCGAGTCCCGAGAACCGGCGCCGCCTCCGGAGCCGCCGCTGCGACTTCGGCAGCGAGTCGAGCACGCTGGTCGCCTCGCCGCTGGTCCCGCCTCGGCGGGCCGCCTCGACCTCGAGCGTCTGCTCCAGGTCGCGGACCATCTCCGCGACGGTGCCGTAGCGATCGCGTGGATCCTTGGTGGTGGCGCGGTCGACCACGGCCGCCACCGCGGCCGAGACCTCGGGGCGCTTCGCCTGTACGTCGGGGATCGGCTCGTTGACGTGCTTCATCGCGACGCCGACCTGCGTCTCGGCCTTGAAGGGAACCTCGCCGGTGAGCATCTCGTAGAGGACGACGCCGAGCGAGTACGCGTCCGAGCGTTCGTCGACGTCCTCGCCCATCGCCTGTTCCGGCGACACGTAATCGGTGGTCCCGACGACGCGGCCGGTTGCGGTCAGCCCCTTCGCCTCGAGCGACCGCGCGATGCCGAAGTCGGTCACCTTGGCCCGGCCGTCGGGATCGATCAGGACGTTCTGCGGCTTCACGTCCCGGTGCACCAGCTTGCGCGCGTGGGCCGCGGTCAGCCCGCGGCCGATCTCGATCGCGTAGGCGACGGCCTCGTCCACCGGGAGCGGCCCCTCATCCTGGATCCGGCGCTTCAGGGTCCGACCCTGGATGTACTCGAAGACGATGTAGGGGCGACCGTCGTCCTCGCCCGCGTCGATCACGCCGACGAGGTTCGGATGCGAGAGCCGGGCGGCCGCCCGCGCCTCGCGGCGGAAGCGCTCGAGCTGGTCCTCCTCCTCGGAGATCTCGCGATGCAGGAGCTTGATCGCCACCGGGCGGTCGAGGACCTCGTCGTTCGCGAGGTAGACGGTCGACATGCCCCCCGACCCCAGCTTCGACTCGAGCCGGTACCGACCCGAGAGGATCGTGGAGCTCAACCGTTCCAACTCAGTGACCTTTGCATCGACCTGTATTTTCGCCCTCGGTCGTCCCCGCCGCTGCCAGCCTGCGACCGAACGAATGATGACTGTCGAGGTTCGCTTCTACACCGATCCCGCTTGCCCCTGGTCCTGGGCGGCCGAACCCGCCCTGCGGCGGCTGATGTGGGAGTTCGAGGAGGAGCTGAACATCGTCTGGGTGATGGGCGGGTTGACCCGGAGTTACGAGAACGCGGACCTCCTCGCGGTCGTCGGACAGTGGCTGGTCGACGCAGCCGAGGGCGGGATGCCGAGCGACCCGAGGATCTGGACAGAGAACCCACTGGACTCCACCTACCCGGCATGCCAGGCCGTGAAGGCGGCGACCGAGCAGGGAACCGGCGCCGCCTACCGCTATCTCCGCACGCTGCGCGAGGGCATCATGTTCGAGCGCCGCAAGCTCGACCACACGGACGCCCTGATCGATGCCGCCGGCCGCGCCGGGATCGATCGGCAGCGCTTCGAGGTCGACCTCCGTTCCCACGCGATCACCGAGGCCTTCGCCGCCGATCTGGAGGAGGTCCGCGACCCGCCTCAGGAGGCCCGGGACGCGGATGCCATCCATCGCAGCAGCAAGGGCCGGGAGCGAATCAGCTTTCCGTCCGCGCTCTTCGTCGGCGAGGACGGCAGCCGCCAGGGCGCCTGGGGAAACGACGCGGTCGATCCGGAGAAGATGCGGGCCGCTGCGCTGGCCGCCGGAGCGAAGCAGGTCAACGAGGGGACCCTCGAACCCCTCGACGCGATCAAGCGCTTCGGCCGCTGCGCGACGAAGGAGCTGGAGGTGCTGTCGGGCAAGCCGCGGCCGCTCCTCGAGGCCGAGCTCTGGGGCTTGGCGCGTGACTGGAAGCTGAAGCCCGTCAGCGCGCTGATCGGCACGCTCTGGGAGCCGGCCTAGCCGCGCAGGACCTGGCCCGGGCCCGCCGTCGCCCGGCCGATTACCTTCGCCTCGTCGTAGTGGCCGCGGAGCTTCTTCAGGGCGGCCTCCTCGTGCGCGGCCGCCACCACCACGCAGAACCCGCAGCCCATGTTGAAGACCTCGTGCATCTCGTCGTCGGGGACCTCCGCCAGCTCCTGGATCAGCGTGAAGATCGGCGGCACCGGAACCGGGTCGTCGATCTGGTAGCCGGCGTCCGACTCGAGGCGGAGCAGGTTGTCGAGGCCGCCGGAGGTGATGTGAGCCAGCCCCCGGACATCCATCTGGGACCGGAGCAGCTCGACGACCGGCTTGACGTAGATCTCGGTCGGCTCGAGCAGGACCTCGCCGAGCGGCCGCCCGAGGCGCTCGTCGTCCATTGGAATCCCGTCGAGCGCGGAGCGGGCCAGGGTGTAGCCGTTCGAGTGCAGCCCTGACGATGGGAGGCCGATCACGGCGTCGCCGGGTTCGATCTCTGCGCCCGTGACCAGCGCATCCAGGTCGACCACACCGAAGCAGGCGCCGGCCAGGTCGAGCCCGTTGATCAGCTCACCGAGCTGAGCCAACTCCCCACCCACGATCTCGATCCCGGCGAGCTCGGCGCCGCGAGCGAGGCCGACCCCGATCGCGCCGGCGATCTTGGAGTCCGCTCGCTCGACGGCGAGATAGTCGACCATCGCCAGCGGCTCGGCGCCGACGCAGACGACGTCGTTGACGTTCATCGCCACGCAGTCGATCCCCACGGTGTCCCAGCGCCCGAGCTGCTCGGCGACAACAAGCTTGGTGCCGACGCCGTCGGTACTGACCGCGATCCCGATCCGGTCGCCGATCCGGATGACGTTGGCGTAGTGACCGCTGGCGAGCACCTGCCTGCTCTCGGCCGGGGTGGATGCGGAGAGCGCCGAGACCAGAGCGGCAACGGCAGCGTCCGCGTCCCCCTGGCTCACGCCCGCCTTTGCGTAGGCGTCCTCGCTCAAGCTGCGACCTCCTCCCTGGGAAGCTGGGAAGGGTATTCCGCCGGTCTGCCGTTCCCCGAGATGTACCCGCCGTTGCGGGCACGGCGCCGCATCCGGGAGAACACCAGCCCAGCGAGGCCGGCGCGGTAGGCGGCGTACGGCCACAGCGCACTGTCTCGCTCCACCAGCCGGATCAGCGCCTGCGAGGCGAGCGTGGAGGCGAAGGAGGTGGCGGTCCCGGCGATGAACCCCGCGCGCTGGCCTCGCGGAATGCCGCGTCGCTTCAGCCGGGCACCCTTGAGGGCGGCGGCCCCGACGATCACGGGCAATGCAACGGTGCGGGAGAGCATGTTGGAGTGCTGCCGGGTGAAGCCCCGCCAGCGCGCGGCGGTGAGGGTCGCCCCGTTCCTGGAGATTCCGGGCGCCAGTGCGGCGGCCTGGGCGATGCCGAGCGCCAGTCCGTCCATCGCGGTCGCCTCGCCGCGATCCCGGCTCTGGGCACGGCGATCGGCCGCGACCATCGCGGCGGCTCCGGCGAGCAGTCCGACAGCCGTCGAGAGCGGGCCTCCCAGGCGCCGCTCGATCGGTCGCTCCAGGATCACACCGAGTAGGGCCGGAGGCAGGAACGAGAGAGCGATCACGGCCGCCTTGCGCGAGTCGAAGGTCTGGAGCTCCTCCACGATCACCCGTCGCTGGCCGACGAGCAGCGCGCCCGCGGCGCCCACATGGAGCGCCACCTCGAAGCTCTTCGTCAGCTCGGGGTCGCGCTCGACCTCGTTCCACCCGGCGAGCCAGGGGATCAGTGTGAGATGCGCGGAGCTGGAGACCGGGAGAAGCTCAGTCGGCCCCTGCACGGCGCCGAGGACGATCGCCCTCGACGAGTGCATCACGAGACCGGTTGCTCCTCGGCCTCCGCGTCGGAGCCCGGTCGTGGCTCGGTCCTGGATTCGGCGCCCCCGCGGCGGCGCTTGATCACGGCGTAGACGATCAGGCCGACGATCACGGCCAGCACCGCGTAGTCGAGGTAGTGCAGCCGGTCCTTCCAGTCGTCCCACCTGCTGCCGACCTCGCGGCCGAGCAGGCCGAGCGCAAAGACCCACGGGATGCATCCCGCGAGGGTCAGCCAGGTGAAGCGCCAAAACGGCATGCGCGCGATTCCGGCGGGGAGGGAGATGAAGGTCCGGATGATCGGCAGCATCCGCGAGAAGAAGACGGTCGCGTCGCCATGGCGGGTGAACCAGTCGTCGGCCCAGTCCAGATAGCGCTGGTTGGTGTGGAAGATCGCGTGGCGCTCGACCAGCTCGAGGCGGCCGTAGTAGCCGATCGCATAGGCGATCCAGGAGCCGACCAGGTTGCCCAGCACGCCCGCGGCGACGATTCCGAACAGCGTCAGGGTGCCGTCGTCCACCTTGAAACCGGCGAACAGCATGGTCGCCTCGCTCGGAATCGGGATCAGGGCGCTCTCGAGCGTCATCAGCACGAAGACGCCTGCGTATCCGGCGTCACCGATCAGGTTGGTGGCGAAGTCGACCAGCTTGTCGGTCACCGCGCCGGTGAGGAGAACGAGGCCGGTCACAGGGGCGGCATGTTAGGCCCCGGCCCGCACGCAGGCGTACGCCCCGACGGGCCAGGGCCCAGGGGCTAGAGTTCCGTGCCGCGTGGAGCGGCTCAAGCACCCCGTCTACCGGCATCGCCTCACCCAGATCGCCGCCGACGCAGTCCTCGTCGCGGCTGCCTACTACCTGGCCTTCAGGTTGCGCTTCCTCGATGCCTCAGGCGGGATCCCGGAGCGGTACGACCACATGCTGGCCAATTCGATTGGCTTCGTGGTCGCCGGCCAGCTGATCGTCTTCTACGCCTTCGGGCTCTACGAGAAGTGGTGGCGCTATTTCCGGCTGCCCGACATGATCGGCGTGCTCCGGGCCTGCGCGGTCTCCACGGCGATCCTGGCGATCACATTCCTGCTGCTCAAGCCCTTCGACGACCAGATCCCGCGCTCGGTGGTCGTCTCGAACTTCCTGCTGACGGTCTTCCTGGTTTCAGGCGCCCGCCTCCTGGTGCGGATGGTGCTGGTGGAGCGGCCCGCGCGCCGCGTCGTCCGTGGCGCCCGCCAGGTGCTGGTCGTCGGAGCCGGGTCGGGCGGCCAGATGGTCGCGCGGGAGATGCAGCTCAACCCGAACCTCGGGGCCCGGGCGATCGGCTTCCTCGACGACGATCCGCGCAAGCGCGGCATGCGCCTGCACGGGATCAACGTCCTCGGGACCACCGATGAGGTCGGGGAACTCCTCGACGAGTTCCATCCCGACGAGGTGATCATCGCGATTCCCTCCGCGCCGGGGGTTCTGCGCGGGCGCGTGGTGACCGCCTGCCGGGAGCGCGACGTACCCGTGCGGACCCTGCCGACCGTCTTCGAGCTGCTGCGCGGCGGCGTTCAGCTCACCAGGCAGCTGCGCGAGGTCCAGGTAGAGGACGTGCTCGGCCGTGAGCCTGTGCGCATGGAGCTCGACCGGGTCGGCGCCTACATGCAGGACAAGGTGGTCATGGTGACGGGCGCCGGCGGCTCCATCGGCTCCGAGCTCGTCCGCCAGATCGCCAGGGTCCGGCCCAAGCTGCTGGTGATCCTCGATCACGCGGAGGACAACCTCTTCCGGATCGATCGGGAGATGATCGAAGAGAGGCACTTCACCCGGGTGGAGTCGGTGCTCGCTGACTGCAAGGAGCCCGACCGGATGCTCGAGGTGATGCAGCGCTTCAAGCCCGGCGTCGTCTTCCACGCCGCCGCCTACAAGCACGTGCCGCTGATGGAGGCGAACCCGCTCGAGGCGATCCGCAACAACGCGATCGCGACCAAGGTCACCGCCGAGACCGCCGTCGCCTCCGGCTGTGACCGCTTCGTCCTCGTCTCCACCGACAAGGCGGTCAACCCGCGAACCGTGATGGGCGCCTCGAAGGCGCTCGCCGAGTGGATCGTGGAGGCGGCCGGCCGCCGCCATCCGCAGACCCGCTTCGTCACCGTCCGCTTCGGCAACGTGCTCGCCTCGTCCGGCAGCGTGGTGCCGATCTTCCGCAGCCAGATCGAGCGCGGGGGGCCAGTCACGGTCACGGATCCGGAGATGACCCGCTACTTCATGACGATTCCGGAGGCGGTCCAGCTGGTGATCCGCGCCGGCGACCTGGGCGGTGCGAGCGGTGAGGTCTTCGTGCTCGAGATGGGAGAGCCGGTGAAGATCGTCGATCTCGCTCACAACATGATCCGGCTCGCCGGCTACGAGCCCGAGGTGGACATCGCGATCGAGTACGTGGGCGCCCGGCCGGGCGAGAAGGTCCACGAGGAGCTCTTCAACTCGGATGAGCTTCCGCAGGCCACGGCGGCCGACAAGATCCTGCGGGCCGTCCGCCGTGCGCCGGTGGATCCGGAGTGGGTGAACGCGACGCTCGAGCGGCTCCGTGCCCTGGTCAGCTCGGGTGACGAGACCGACATGGCTCAGAGCACCATCCAGCTCATCTCGCAGCGCCATGCGGCCGAGCTGCCGGTCGACGACCTCACGTCGTAGCCCCGCAGTTCCTTAACATCCCGCGCCCCGGCCATGAGCGGTCTTCTCAAGGATGTTGGAGCGATCGCGGGCCTCGCCTCGTTCGTGGGCCTGGCCCTGCTCGCGCTGCTCTATTTCGCGCAGGCGCGCGACCTGAGGCGCCTGCGCGAGAACGCGAGCTTCCTGATCGAGGGCGGGAACGCCGACGGCGAGACTGTCGCCCCGGCCGAGCGGACCGCGACCGCAGTCGCCGCGACCACCACGGAGCCCGAGAAGGCCGCGGCGGCGGCCGCCGCGACCGCGCCCAACGAGGCCGAGGCCTTCCGGCGAGCCGAGCTCGCGCGGCAGGCTGCGGAGCGACGGAAGCGCTTCGAACAGCGCCGGCGGCGCCCGAACGGAGGTCGCGAGCGTCCGCGCTGGCTCTCCGAGCCCCTCACGATGGCCGTGATCGTCGTCGGTGTGCTCCTGGTGATCGCCGGTGGCGTCTTCGGCGTCACCAAGATCACCGGCGGGAGCTCCGACTCCGCAACTACCCAGGACGGCAAGAAGAGCAAGGGCCCGTGCCCGCCCGGGCAGACGCGCGTGGCCGTCCTGAACGGCACCGCGACGCCCGGCCTGGCCGCGCAGTCCGCCGCGCAGCTCAAGCAGGCCCAGTACAAGGTCGGGCCGGTCGGCAACACCTCGACGCCGTTCGCCACCAGCGTGGTGATGTACGACGCGAGCCAGGCCCAGGGCCAGCCCTGCGCGTCCGTCATCGGCCAGGTGGTGGGGATCTCCGAGGCAGAGGCGATGGACGGCGAGGTCAGGCAAGCGGCCGAGGGAGACCCCGTGGCCGTGGTCCTCGGTGACGACAAGGCCGGGGCGTCATCCGAGGCTGGGGCCAGCTCAACCGGCTCGGGAATCTGAGCCAGACCCGCAGCCCGGCCGCACTGTGAGCGAGCGCAGTCGACCGGTTGCAGTGATCGCCGCGCTCACCATGGCGCTCCTGCTCGCCGGGACCGCCGGGGCGATGGTGCTGACCCAGCACCTGCGCGACGAGGGCCCGGTGGTGAGCAACATCTTCTTCAAGGTCAAGAGCCCGGCAGGTCACTCCAAAGCCTGCTTCACCCTGACGAAGGCCGACACCGTCCAGGTCGAGATGGTCGACGCCTCCGGCCACGTCGTGCGCGTGCTGGCGCCCGCGCGGCCCCTGAAGGGCGGTGACGAGAAGGCCGACGCGCATTGCTACGCCTGGGACGGCACCGATGACGCCGGCAATCCCGTGGCGCCGGGGACCTACTACCTCCGCTTCGAGCTGGAGGACGCCGACCGCGTCGCCACCTCCGGCGAGCACCTGGTCATCCATGCGCCGCCCGCAGGCTCGTCGTGAGCGAGGCGCTGGAAGTACTGGGCTGTATCGGCGCGGCGGCGGCTGTGTCCGCCGCGCTCCTCGCGCCGGGCCCGCGGGTGAGGGTCGTCGCCCTCGTGGTGGCTCTGGGACTGGCGGCGGGTTTGATCGCCGGTCAGGGCTGGGACGACATCGCAAACCTCCGCTCGCACCACCTCGAGTTCGCGGGCGTGATCGTGGCCGCGATTCTCGGACTCTGCCTTGGCGCCGCGGCGCTGCTGCGCTGGCCGGTCCTGTTGCCGCTGCTGGTGGTCGCCGCCATGCCGTTCCGGGTCAGGCTGCATGTGGCGGGAGGGGAGGCCGTCAACCTGCTCGTCCCCCTCTACGCGGTGATCGGCGCCGGTGTGCTGGCGACCCTCGTCGCGACCCTGCGCGGCGAGACGCGGCTGCGCCGCCTGCCGAAGCCGCTCGTCGTCGCCCTGGTGGTCGTGATCTGCCTGTACGCGCTCCAGACGATCTACTCCGACGACATCGCCTTTGCGTCCCGCAACGTCGGGTTCTTCTTGATCCCGTTCGCGGTGCTCTTCTCGTTGCTCGCCGAGGCGAGCTGGGACCGGCGGCTGCTCCGCCTCGCCTTCATCGTGATCGTCGCCGAGGGCCTCGTCCTGGCGCTGATCGGTATCGGGCAGTTCGCGGACCAGCACATCTTCTGGAACGACAAGCTGGAGGCCTCCAACGACTTCCACTTCTACTTCCGGGTCAACTCCCTCTTCTGGGACCCGAACATCTACGGGCGATACCTGATCCTCTCGATCGTGCTCGCCGCCGCGGCGCTGCTCTGGGCGGATGACCGGCGCTTCGCCTTCGTCTTGGTCGGGGCGCTCGCCGTGACGTTCGCCGGCCTGCTCTTCGCCTTCTCCCAGACGAGCTTCATTGCGCTCTTCATCGGTCTCGCCGTGCTTGCCGCGCTGCGGTGGAGCGTCCGCTGGGCGGTGATCGCGACGCCCATCGCGCTCGCCATCGTGGCGGTCGCGACGCTGACGATCGGCGGCGGGTCGAGCGAGTCGACCCGCACGGTGACGGAGGGACACAGCAGTTTGGTCTCGGGTGGGATCAAGCTGGCGGAGCACCGCCCGCTCTACGGGTACGGCTCGGCCTCCTTCTCGAAGGTCTTCGCCCGTGAGGAGAACGTGAATGCCGGCGACACGACCATCTCGCATACAGAGCCGGTGACGGTGGCGGCGGAACAGGGGGTCATCGGCGTGCTCGCCTACCTCGGGCTGTTGGCTGCCGCTCTCTGGACGCTCTTCACGGGCATGCGGGCGATCGCGCCGGGCCTCGGTGCTCGCTTCCGGACGCTCGGGCGGGGAGACCGCGTCGAGCTCGGCCCGGCGCGCATCGCGCTGGCCGCCGCGTTTGCCGCGCTGCTCGTCCACACAGTCGGCTACGCGGCATACCTCACCGATCCACTGACCTGGGCGCTCTTGGCGATGGGGGCGGTGCTGGCGGCCGAGATTGGCGCGGGTGAATGGCCGCGGAAGGACGCCGCCCAGGCTGAATCCCCCGCGGCACCCAGCATCAGCGGCGCCTCCTCGGCTTCGCGTCCGGGGGCGCCTTGATCTTGCAGCCGGAATGACCGGATACCTGCGCCGCCTGGCGACGACCGGAGCGGCCTACACGGCCTCCAGCGTGATCTCGAAGCTGATCGCGGTCGCGCTGCTGCCCCTCTACACGCGCTACCTGACACCGGCGGACTACGGCGCGGCGGAGGTGCTGATCACCGGCGTGATCGCGGCGAGCATCGTCATCCGGCTGGGGATCATCGAGGCGCTCCTGCGCTTCTACTACCAGGCGGGCGAGGAGCCCGATCAGGTGGTGAAGACTGCGTTTGCGTCCCTGCTCTGGACGACCACGATCGGCCTCGTCCTCGCCGTTCCCCTCGCCGGGCCGCTCTCGGAGCTTCTACTCGACCACTCGGATCCGGGCCTGATGCGGATCGCGATCTTCGGACTCTGGGTCTTCACCATGTTCGAGTTCCTCACCGCGCTCTTCCGGATCGACGAGCGGGCAAAGGCGTACTTCGCCTTCACCGTCGCCAACGTGCTGGTGACGATCCCCGTGACCGTCTGGCTGGTGGTCGGGGAGGGCAAGGGCGCGAGCGGGCTGCTCTGGGGGCAGTACGGGACGGGGGCCCTCTTCCTCGCCGGACTGGTGTTCGCGCAACGCCGGCGGCTGGCGGTGATCCCCGACTTTCCCCTCTGGCGGCGGATGCTGCGCTGGGGCCTTCCGACGATGCCCGCGGAGCTCTCCCTCTACTCGCTCAACTTCATCGACCGGGTGCTGATCGTGCGGCTCGTCGGCCTCAGCGACGCCGGGCTCTACAGCCTCTCGGTCAAGTTCGCCCAGGCCGTCAACGTCCTGGTCAAGGGATTCCAGCTCGCCTGGCCGCCGCTCGCCTACTCCATCCAGGACGACGACGAGGCGCGCCGCGCCTACGCCGTCATCGTCACCTGGTTCGTCTCGGTGACGACCTTCGTGGTTGCCGGCATGTGGCTGCTCTCGCGCTGGATCGTCCGTGCCCTCGCCGCTCCCGAGTTCTTCGACTCCTACAAGACGATCGGCCTGGTCTCGACCGGCGTGATGCTCTACGCGCTCTATCTGGTGCTGGTGATCGTGCTCGGCCGCACCGGGCGGACGGAGTTCAACTTCCCGGCCACCGGCGCGGGCACGGTGGTCAACATCGGCCTCAACCTGGTGCTGCTGCCCTCGATGGGGATCGTCGGCGCGGGTGTCTCCCTGGTCGCCTCCTACGCCGTGGTGCTCGTCTTGATGTATGTCTTCACACAGCGCCTCTTCGCGGTGCCTTACGAGTGGCTGCGGCTGGGACAGGCGGTCGGGCTGGCGGCGGTGCTGGTCGCCTTCGGCGAGCTCCTGCTGCCGACCTCCGGGTTGGGCGGGCTCGCCGGCCGAACCGCGGTCTGGCTGGCCTATCCGCTGCTTCTCTGGGCCACCGGCTTCCTGAACGAGGAGGAGCGAGCTGCGGCTGGCCGGGTGCTGCGTCCGTCATATGTGAAGGCCTCTCTACTCCGACTGCGGCAGACGCCACCCGCGGAGACCCGAGCTGAAGAGCCACGGGACGGCCGTGGCCCTCGGCTCACGCGCGAGACGCTCGAGGCGGAGCAGCGCGACGAGGACGCGATCCGCTAGCGGCCACCAGGCCGCCACCTTATGGCGAAGCCGCCCGCTCCAGAACATCCGCCATGCGCGCCGCCATCCGCTTCACGTCGTGCTCCGCGGCGGCCTTGCGCGCAGCGCGGTTGGGCGAGGGCATGGAGGCGGCCTGATCGAGCGCCGCGACCAACGCCCCCTCGTCCTCGGGGTCGACCAGGATCCCGGCCTCGGGCGTGACGAACTCCGGTGGGCCGCCGACCTTCGTCGCCACCACGCTCCGCTCCATCGCCATGGCTTCGAGCGTCGCCTGTCCGAAGGGCTCGATCAGCGACGGCTGGCAGAGGACGTCGGCCGCCGCGACCCAGGCGGGGACGTCCTTCTGGGGGATACGCCCGGTCAGGGTGACGTCCGGCCGTCCCTCGAGCTGATCGCGGAGGGACCCATCACCGACGAAGGCGAGCCGGCCGCGGTCGAGCGAGGCGAACGCGTCCGCGAGGCGGACGACGTTCTTGCGCTCGATCAGAGAGCCGACGCAGAGGAATGCCGGACCCTCGCCGTCCCAGCCCAGCTCCTGGCGAGCATCGGAGGCAGGGCGCGGTGCGAAGGCATCGAGGTCGACCCCGCAGTCGGCGATCGCCAGCTTCGCCTCGGCGGCGGGGATCTTCTCGCAGAGCCGATCGGCGAGCCAGCGGGAGTTGGCGATGACGGCGGCGGAGCGCTTCAGCACGCGGCGCGTCATGGCGGTGATTCCAGGCACCCGGCCGAGGTTGGACACGTCCTGGCCGTGGGCCATGACGACGAGGGGAGCGCCGGCGGTGCGGGCGGCTTGGGCACCTGCCCAGCCGGCTGGGAAGAGGAAGTGGGCGAAGACGACATCGGGACGAATGCGGCCGGCGGCCTCCCGCGCCTCGCGGGCCAGCCGCAGGTACTTCACGGGCGATCCCCCGCGCCGACTGATCGAGGCGACCTCGACCTCATGCCCGAGCCTCTTGAGCTCCCTGCTCACCGGGACCAGGAAGCTGCCGAGATCCGGCTCGGCCGCGCTCGGCCACATCTGGGTGACGAGCAGGATCCGCACCGCTACGAGACTATG
>JBKPLC010000137.1:0-9983 GCA_046731495.1 Actinomycetota bacterium
GAGGAGGGCCACTCCAACGTCCCGATCGTCGCCTACAGCGCCAAGTACGCGTCGGCCTTCTACGGCCCCTTCCGCGAGGCAGCCGGCTCGACGCCCGAGTTCGGCGACCGCCGCGGTTACCAGATGAACCCGGCCAACGCCGACGAGGCGGTGCGCGAGGCGAAGCTGGACCTCGAGGAGGGCGCCGACGTGATCATGGTGAAGCCGGCGCTGCCCTATCTCGACGTCGTCCGGCGGGTGAAGGACGCGACCGGTGCCCCCCTCGCCGCCTACCACGTGGGTGGGGAGTACTCGATGGTGAAGGCCGCCGCAGCGAACGGCTGGATCGAAGAGCGCGCCGTCGCGATGGAGTCGCTCACCTCGATCCGCCGTGCGGGCGCGGACATGATCATCACCTACTTCGCGAAGGACGCCGCCGCCTGGCTCTCGTCGGAGGCCACCAGGCGGTGAACAAGCCGGCAGACGGGATCACCACCGCGACCGCGAAGCCCAAGCTTCGCTCGCGCGCGGGCGGCGCGGCGGTCCCGCTCGACGAGACCGACAAGCGGCTGATGAACCTGCTCCAGTCGAGCTACCCGCTCGAGCCGGAGCCGTTCGCCCTGATCGCCTCTGAGGCGGATCTCGAGGTCGACGAGGTCAAGTCCCGCACCCAGCGCCTGCTCGACGAGCGGATCATCCGCGAGATCACCCCGATCTTCGACACCCGCGCGCTCGGGTACAGCTCGATGCTGGTCGCGGCCAAGGTCGACTCCGAGAACCCCCACCGCGCGGCCAAGATAATCAACTCGCATCCCGGCGTCTCCCACAACTATCTGCGCACCCACGAATTCAACCTCTGGTTCACGATCGCCACGCCGCCGGACTCGTCGCTCGGCCTCGATGGAACGCTCGATGTCCTCCAGAAGCTGACCGGGGCCGAGTCGATCCGGCAGCTCCCGACCCTTCAGCTCTTCAAGATCAACATGAACCTGGAGATGGAGGGGGGCACGGAGGATCTCGCCGCGACCGTCGAGGCCGCTCCGCCGCGCGAACTCGAGCGCCAGCCTTATGACGAGACGGACGTCGCCGTGATCCGCGCCCTGCAAGGGCCGATGGAGGTCACGGACCGGCCCTACGAGGTCGCGGCCGCGGAGGTGGGAATGAGCACCGACGACTTCCTCGAGCACCTCCGGGGCATGGTCGATCGGAAGCTGCTGCGGCGGGTGGCCGCGATCCTCTATCACCGCCGCGCCGGCTTCTCGGCCAACGGGATGGGTGTCTGGCGTGTCCCCGAGGACCAGATCCTCGAGGTCGGGGCGCGGATGGCGGCGGTTCGCGGGATCTCGCACTGCTACCAGCGGCCCACCTACGCCGACTGGCCCTACAGCGTCTTCACCATGGCGCACGGTCGCTCGAAGGAGGAGTGCGACGCGATCCTCGACGGGATCGCCGACGAGCACAGCCTCCACGGAGAGGACCGCGCGGTCCTCTATTCCTCGACCGAGTTCAAGAAGATCCGCCTCCACTACTTCACGGACGACTACGCCCGCTGGGAGGCGGACCACTCATAGGCAGCTCCGGCCGCTCGGACGAGCTCTACCAGCGGGCGCTCGAGGTGATGCCGGGCGGGGTGAACTCCCCGGTCCGGGCCATGAAGCAGATCGGCCGCAAGCCGATCTTCATCTCCCGCGCCGAGGGGCCCTACCTCTGGGACGTCGATGGCAACCGCTACGTCGACTGGGTCTCGTCCTGGGGCCCGCTGATCCTCGGGCACGCCGACCCACTGGTGGTCGAGGCTGTTCGCGAGGCCGCGGGGCGCGGGACGAGCTACGGCGCGCCCACCGAAGCGGAGGTCGAGCTCGCCACCGAGGTAGCCGGGCGGTTCGCCAGCGTCGAGATGATGCGGATGACGAGCTCCGGAACCGAGGCGACGATGTCGGCGATCCGCCTGGCGCGCGCCATCACCGGGCGCACCCGGATCGTCAAGTTCGCCGGCGCCTACCACGGGCACGTCGACGGGCTGCTGGCGGAGGCCGGGTCCGGCCTGGCGACCGCGGGCGTGCCGGCGAGCCCGGGCGTCACCGAGGCGCAGGCCTCGGACACCCTGATCGTGCCCTGGAACGACGAGGAGACGGTCGCCGACGCGATCTCGCAGACCAACCCCGCCGCCGTGATCGCCGAGCCCATCCCCGCGAACATGGGCGTCGTCCCGCCCGATCCCGGCTTCCTCGAGCACGTCCGCGACGCCACTGCGGAGGCCGGCGCGCTGCTCATCCTGGACGAGGTGATCAGCGGCTTCCGGGTCGCGCGCGGGGGCGCCCAGGAACTGCTCGGCGTGGACGCCGACCTGACGGTGATGGGCAAGGTGATCGGCGGCGGCCTCCCCGCCGCCGCGTACGGGGGCTCGAGCGAGCTGATGGAGCGGATCGCTCCGGCCGGCGACGTCTACCAGGCGGGCACGCTCTCGGGCAACCCGCTCGCGGTCGCGGCCGGCCTGGCCACGCTGCGCAAGTTGGACGGCGCGGCCTACGTGGGCCTGCAGGGGATCACCGAGACGCTCGCGAACGGACTGCGCGCCGCCGCGGGCGATCGCCCGGTGCAGGTGAGCAGCGTGCCGGGGCTGGTCACGGTCTTCTTCAGCGCGGAGCCTGTCCGGGACTTCGCCGGGGCATCCGCATGTAATACCGCTGCATATGGCCGCTTTTGCCGCGCGATGCTGGATCGGGGCGTCTACCCGCCCGCCTCGCAGTTCGAGGCCTGGTTCCCGTCGCTCGCTCACGATGACGAGAGCATCGCGCGAACGATGGAGGCGGCCGAGGAGGCCTTCCGGGAGGCGGTCAGCTGAGCACCCCGCCGCGAAGCTAATCTCGCGGCGGTATGGCCTCGACCACTCGCTCGCTCGCCGCCCTGGTGACGCTCCTCCGCGACGGCGAGAACGTGATCTCGCCCTACGTCAGGGACTCCGACGAGGTTCCAGCGCTCGGCGCGCTCGCCGCCGCAGGGCCCCGCGCCGCCGACGCCCCGGAGGAGTACACGCTCCTGGTGGAGGCGATCCGCGAGGGTTACCTGCTCCATTACGAGACGCCCCGCCTGATCGAGGGAGCCGACCCCGATCTCCGCCTGCTCGCGGGCGACTACCTGTACGCGCTCGGGCTGGAGCGTCTGGCCGCGCGCGGCGATCTCGAGGCGGTGCGGGAGCTCGCTGATCTGATCAGCCTCTCGGCCCAGATCCACGCCGAGGACGGGGAGCCGGAGGCGCGGCGCTCGGCCGCCGCGCTCTGGCTCGCTGCGACGGTTGCCGTGGCGACCGGGTCGACGCCGGAGCACGAGCGGGCCAAGGAGGCTGTGCGTTCAGGGCGGCGGGATGCCGCGTCGCAACTGCTCGACAACGCGGTCGAGAATGCCCGCCGGGCGGGCCTCGGCGATGCGCTGGCGCTCGCAGCCGACTCGATAGGCTTCGTTCGAAGGACCTCTCTAACCTCGAAGGACCTCCCTAACAGTGGCTGACCAGGGAAACGACAAGCAGGGGAACGGGCTGCCGAGCCCGGACCCTGCCGGCTATTTCAAGGGCGAGTCGATGACTCGCCGCACCGCGCTGACGGTCGGGGTTCAGGCGGTCGGCGGCGTTGCCGGCGCGCTGGTGGTGCTGCCGGCGATCGGCTTCGCGGTCGCGCCTCTGTTCGAGGAGGAGGGCGAGCCGTGGCAGGCGGTCGGCGCGACCTCGGACTTCAGCCCCGACACCTACCGCTCCGTTGTGATCACGGCCGTGCAGGGGATCGGCGAGACCGGCAAGACCACCGCCTACGTCCGCCAGGGAAACCCGGAGATCACCAACTCACCGGAGGCGAAGGAGAAGGGCTACCCGCCCGAGAGCCCCGACGAGTACATCGCGATCTCGACCCGCTGCGCTCACGTCGGCTGCCCGGTTCGGTTCGTGGAGGCGTCCGGCAACTTCATCTGCCCCTGCCACGGCGGCGTCTACGGCTTCGTCGGCGAGCGGATCGGCGGGCCTCCGGTGCGCCCCCTCGACCGCTTCCAGACCCGCGTCACCAACGGCCAGGTCGAGGTCGGCCCCCGCTTCAGCGTCACCAACAGCCTCGACCCGGTCCGCGCTCGCGATCCCGGTGAGTTCACCGGGGGCATCTGGAACTACATCTACCCGCCGCGGCCCTCGGTGCCGCCGCCGCCGTAAGGAGTCCCGGTGCCCAAGCTTCCTAGACCAGGACCGCTGAGGCGTCCGGCTCCGCCCGGACAGCGCACCAACGGCGCCGGCGCGAACGGCGGGAGCGCGGTCGACGTCGCCAAGGAGACCGGCGCCGATGTCGTCGGCTGGGTCGACGAGCGCACGGGCGGAACCAGCTTCCTCACCGGGATGCTCTACCGGAAGGTCCCGAAGGGGACCAACTGGTTCTACACGCTCGGCTCGGCCACGCTCTTCGCCTTCGTCTTCCAGGCCCTGACCGGCGTCTTCCTGGCGATGTACTACACGCCGTCGCCGAACCAGGCCTACGGCTCGATCACCCACCTCACGAACGACGTCTGGATGGGCGAGTTCGTCCGGGGCATGCACAAGTGGGGCGCCTCGGTGATGATCATCTGCATCTTCCTGCACATGGGGCGCACCTTCTTCTTCGGCGCCTACAAGTACCCGCGGGAGCTCAACTGGGTGATCGGGGTCGTGCTGCTGATCCTTACCCTGATCATGGGGCTCACCGGCTACCTGCTGCCCTTCGACCAGCGTTCCTACTGGGCGACGATCGTCGCCAACAACATCACCGGCACCGGGCCGGTGCTCGGCCCGTACCTCGCGGACTTCCTGCGGGCCGGCCCGGAGATCGGCGCGACCACCCTGGCGCGGTTCTACGCGATCCACATGCTCTTGGTCCCGGGATTGATCTTCGCCCTGATCGGGGCCCACCTGTACCTGGTTGTGAAGCTCGGCACGACCGCGCCGCCCTGGCTGCGCGTTGAGCGGCCCAAGTCCGCCATGCGGAGGGAGGAGGTCGGGTGAACCGCGCCGAGAAGGAGGAGTACCTCCGCGAATACGAGGTCCTGAAGAAGAAGGGCAAGCCGTTCTTCCCGTACGCGGTCATGAAGGACACGATGATGATGCTGATCGTCGCCCTCATGATCGTGGGGCTCTCCATTCTGCTGGGGGCGGAGCAGGGCCCGAAGGTGGATCCGACCACCACCACCTACACGCCACGGCCCGAGTGGTACTTCTTCTTCCTCTTCGAGCTGCTGCGCGTGCTGAAGCCCGTCTGGGCGGTGCCGATCGCGACGGTCGGGATTCCGACGCTCGCCATGGTGCTGCTGCTCCTGCTGCCGTTCTACGACCGCAATCCCGAACGAAGACCGGAGCGCAGGCCGATAGCGACCACGGCCGGGATCCTCACGATCATCGCGATCGCGTACCTGACCTATCTGGGCGCCACCGCTGGGCCCCCGAGCGAGGTGGATCTGAAGACCTCGGCGGCGCTCGAACCCGGCAAGGAGGTCGTGGCGCAATCGGGCTGCCTCGCCTGCCACAAGCTGGGCGACAACGGCAACGACGGGCCGGGCCCGGACCTCACGCACATCGGCGCGCGGATCCCGCCAAACGCGATCACTCGCTCCCTCCAGGTCGGCCCGAGCATCATGCCCTCCTACGCGGGGCTGCCGGCTCAGAAGCAGCAGCAGCTCACCGCGTTCCTCGCCTCGCTCAACTAGGGGCCTCGGTCTAACCTCCGCGGCATGAGTGTCTCGTCCGACACCGAGACGAGCAGCGGCGTGCCGGAACGCGACTCGGAGGAGTTCGCGACCCAGGTCCGAGGAATGTTCGACCGGATCGCCGGCGTCTACGACGTCATGAACTCGGCGATGACCGCCGGCCTGCACCATCAGTGGCGGCAGCGGGCGGTCGAGCGGGCGGAGGTCGGCGCGGGATCCGACGCGCTCGATGTCTGCTGCGGCACCGGCGACCTCGCGCTAGAGCTGCGTCGCCGGATCGGGCCGGACGGGCGGGTGGTGGGCTGCGACTTCTCGGAGCCGATGCTGGAGCTGGCCAGGCGAAAGAGCGGCGATCAGGGCCTCCCGGTCGAGTTCGGGTGGGCCGACGCGCTCGAGCTCCCCTACGGTGACGCGAGCTTCGACGCGGTCACGATCGGCTTCGGGGCGCGAAACCTGGCCGACCTGGACCGCGGGCTCTCGGAGATGGCGCGGGTGCTACGGCCGGGCGGCAGCCTGGTGATCCTGGAGATCACGCGCCCGCAGCGGGAGCCTCTGTCGGCCTTCTACTCGCTCTGGTTCGACCGGATCGTGCCGGTGATCGGGACGGTCGCCGGCGACCCCGAGGCCTACAGCTACCTGCCCAACTCGGTGCGGAGCTTCCCCGAGCCGGGCGACCTGGCTGCGATGATGGACGCCGCCGGCTTCGAGCGCATCCGCTGGCTGCTGCTCGCGGGCGGCATCATCGCGATCCACAGCGGGGTCAAGTCGTCATGACCCGCTCCTCCGTACCACCTCCCGTGACCGCGGTGATGGATGCCGCCAGCGCCTGGCTGCCCGCACGGATGGCGGAGGTGGAGGACCGGCTCGCCGAGCTGTCGGCCGGCTACGGGCCGCGCCTGGCCGAGGAGGCGGAGGCCACGCTGACGGCGGGGGGCAAGCGCCTGCGGCCGCTGCTCGTGCTGATGGCCGCGGGCGACTCCGCCGGGGACCGCGCGGTGCGGGCCGCAGCGGCTGTGGAGCTCGTCCACATGGCGACGCTGGTTCACGACGACGTGCTCGACGGCGCGCCGGTTCGCCGAGGCCGGCCGACGGTGGTCGCCCGGTCGGGCCGGGACCGCGCCGTGGGAGTCGGGGACCTGCTCTTCTCGCGCGCCTTCGCGGAGCTGGCGAACGGCGGAGAGGCCGAGGTCGCCGAGCTCAGCTCCGCCTCGGTCGCGCTCGCCCTTGGCGAGCTCGCGCAGCGCCACGACGCCTACGACACCTCGATCAACGAGGAGCGTTACCTGGAGCGCTGCTCGCTGAAGACCGCGCGGCTCTTCGAGTCGGCCTGCAGGGTCGGGCGGCTCGCGTCCCGCGCCCCGGGCACCGAGGAGCTCGCCGCCTTCGGCCGTGAGATCGGGCTCGCCTTCCAGCTTCTCGACGACGTGCTCGATGTGACCGGGCCGCCGGAGAGGACCGGCAAGGCCCGCGGCACGGACCTGCTCGACGGGACCGTGACCCTGCCGCTGATCCTCGCCCGCCGGCTCGACCCCTCGCTCGAGTCGGCCGAGCTGCGCGGGCTCGACCAGGCCGGCGCCGAGGAGCTCTGCGACCGGATCGCCGGCACCGTCGCCCTCGATCAGGTCCGCGACCGCGCTAAACAGGGCATCGCGCGAGCCAAGGGCATCCTCGAGGCCGAGCACTTCACCGACGAGGAGCGCGAG
Source organism: Actinomycetota bacterium (assembly GCA_046731495.1). Lineage (GTDB taxonomy): Bacteria > Actinomycetota > Thermoleophilia > Solirubrobacterales > 70-9 > DASUPK01. The sequence continues at coordinate 7,392 of JBKPLC010000137.1, forward strand.
CTGCTCGCGATGATCGCCGACGGGGTCGTCGAGCGGTACTCCTAAACGAACGGCGGCCCCGGAGGGCCGCCGTTGCAGGGAGGTGACTCTTTGTTGGAGTGGTACTGCGTTCTTCGTTAATCGGGTTGCGCTTACGCGCACCCTCTCATCAGAAGTCTTCCGGCAGGATGCTGTCGCTCGCGAGCGCGAGCGCGAAGCGGTTGGCCTCCTCCTCCATGTTGGACCGGGTGAGCGCGCGCAGGTCCTCGATCAGCTCCTGCCCGCCGCGGTCGAGCTCCTCGTCGTAGGCGTCGACCTCGTCCTGGGAGAAGCTCTCCCGGCCCCACCACTCGCATTCGGGGCAGCGGAGCTCGACGTTCCAGTACCCCTCCCCCTGCTCGTGCCAGTTGATGGGCTGCACGAGGATGGAGGTGCACTCGGGGCAGGAATGCATGCCCTGGCGCGAGCGCTTGGTCCGCGGCTTGGCCTTTGTGCGCTTCGGAACGCCCATCGTGCTGGACATATCGGTGCTCCGGGCGCGATCTTTAGGCCAAAAAGTGGGGTTTTCGAGATCTGCGGGAAACCCCGCATACACCGGTTTCATGCCGTTTTCCGGGGTGGGAGCGGGCATAGACTGATCAGGCATGGTGCTGAGCGATCGCACGATCAAGGAGGAGGTGGCGGCCGGCAGGCTCGTCTTCGATCCGTACGACGAGTCCCTCGTGCAGCCATCGAGCGTCGACATGCGGGTCGATCGCAGCTTCCGGGTCTTCAACAACTCCCGCTACCCCTACATCGACGTGCGGAAGCCGATGGAGAACCTGACCGAGCTGGTTACGGTCGAGGACGGCGAGCCGTTCGTCCTGCACCCCGGTGAGTTCGTGCTCGGGCAGACGCTCGAGCGGGTTCGGCTGCCCGACGACCTGGTCGCGCGCTTGGAGGGGAAGAGCTCGCTCGGCCGGCTCGGGCTGGTGATCCACTCGACCGCCGGCTTCGTCGACCCGGGGTTCGAGGGCAACCTCACCCTGGAGCTCTCGAACCTGGCCAACCTGCCGATCACGATCTACCACGGGATGCCGATCGGGCAGATCTCGTTCATGCGCATGGACGGCCCCGTCGAGCACGCCTACGGGGCGCGCGAGGCGGGCAGCAAGTACCAGGGACAGGCCGAGCCGACGGCGAGTCGCTTCTACCTCAATTTCGAGAACGGCACGGATCGGGCACGATCTAAGCCTTAACTAAGTCTTGCGGGCGAACCCGCACCCTGCCGCTAACATCCGCCTCAATGCCCAACGTGGGACCGCTGGAGATTGCTGTCGTCCTCATCATCGTCCTGATCATCTTCGGGCCGAAGCGCCTGCCCGAGCTCGGTCAGTCGATGGGACGCGGCATCCGCGAATTCAAGAGCTCCATCTCCGGGGACAAGGACAAGGACTCCTCGGAAGAGGAGCGCCGCGAGCTGGAGGCCAGCAAGCAGGTGCAGGCCAGCCAGCCGCAGCCCCAGGCCGTGACGGAGGATGCGAGCGCTGAGAAGCACGCGGAGCCGGTCGAGGGCGAAGTCGTCACCGAGAACAAGGGTTAGCAATGGCCCGGCTACGGCCGGTCGATCACGAGGACCGGCTCACACTCGTCGAGCACCTCGACGAGCTCCGCTCGCGCATGGTCATCTCGATCGCGGCCTTCGTGGTGGCGTTCGGTCTCTGCTTCTGGCAGAACGATCGGCTGCTCGACATCGCGAACGCGCCCCTACCGGGTGACCGAAACCCGATCACCTTCGGCGTAGCCGAGCCGTTCACCACGACGGTGACGATCACCGCGTACGCCGCGCTCGTGATCTCACTGCCGGTGATCCTCTACCAGGCGTATGCGTTCATCCTCCCGGCCCTCACGAACCAGGAGAGACGCTACGTCGTTCCGTTCTTGCTGCTCGCCCCCTTCCTGTTCGTTGCGGGGGTCGTCTTCGGCTACTTCGTCGTCCTCCCGGCGGCCACGAAGTTCCTGCTGAACTTCAACGACAACCAGTTCAACATCCAGGTTCGGGCGCGCGACTACTACAGCTTCTTCACCCTCACCCTGGGAGTCATGGGGCTGATCTTCCAGCTACCGATTGGGATTTTGGCGGTCACCCGCCTCGGCATCGTCACCCCCGAGCAGCTCTCAGAGAACCGCCGCTACGCGTACGTCATCCTGGTCATCGTCGCCATGCTCCTCCCGGGTACCGATCCGGTCACCATGCTGATCGAGGCGGTGCCCCTGATCCTGTTGTACGAGGGGAGCGTGCTACTCGCCAGGATGTTCGGCAGACCGCCTGAGCCGGCCACCGACTCCGAGATCGCCGTGTCCGAGCCGCCGCCCAGCGAGGCGGCTTAGGCCTCGCTCAGCACGAGTCTCTAGGCTTCCGCGTCCATGCTCTTCGACCTGCAGAGCCCCCGGCGCCGCCGCGTCGTCCGGATCACCTTCGGCGCGCTCGCGGCGGTGTTCGCGATCAGCTTCGTCTTCCTCGGCGTGGGCACCGGCGGAGGCGGCTTCAGCCTCAGCGACCTGTTCGGCGGCGGAGGCGGCGGCAGCAGCTCCAGCGCTTTCGATGACGACATCAACGCGGCCCAGGAGAAG
>JBKPLC010000138.1:0-9533 GCA_046731495.1 Actinomycetota bacterium
AGCGCGGTTAGGCCGCGTCCTCGGCGAACCGGTATCCCACCCGGCGCACCGTGAGAACGAGCTCGGGGTTCTGCGGATCCCGCTCGACCTTCTGACGCAGATTCGAGATGTGGACGTCGCAGGCGCGGACGTCCCCGCGGAACTCCGTCTGCCAGAGCTCCTCCATGATCTCCTTGCGCGAGAACACCTGGCCCGGATTGCCGGCCAGCAGCCGGAGCACCTGGAACTCCGAGCGGGTCAGGTTGATCGGCTCCCCGCGCACTGTGACGAGGTGCCGGGCTAGGTCGATCGTCACCGGGCCGGCCTCGATCGCGGTCCCCTCGGTCCCGCTGGCCCGGTCTAGCTGGCGCCGGCGCAGCTGAGCCCGCACCCGGCCGAGCAGCTCACGGACCGAGAAGGGCTTGGTGACGTAGTCGTCCGCCCCGACCTCGAGGCCGACCACCTTGTCGACCTCTGCGTCCTTCGCGGTCAGCAGGATGATCGGAACTGGGCTGTGCGCGCGGACCTCGCGGCAGATGTCGAGCCCGCTCTTGCCCGGCATCATGATGTCGAGGATCAGCAGGTCAAAGGAGTCATCGGAGATCTGGCCCTCAGCTTCCTCGCCGTTTGCTGCCAGGGTGACGTCGAACCCCTCCTGCTCGAGCGCGTAGGCCACCGACTCGCGCACGGACAGCTCGTCGTCCACGACCAGGATGCGGTTCGTTGTGGGCGGCGCCGAGTTCATGCGACCGGTGTGCGGGTCGGCTGGGCGGCGCGCAGCCGCACCCAGAAGGTGGTGCCGGCGCCCGGCTCGGAGCGCAACCCGATCTCCCCGCCCATCACGTCCACCATCCGCTTCGCGATCGCCAGGCCGAGGCCGAATCCCTCCCCCTCGAAGGTGGCGGAGCCGCGGTAGAAGCGCTCGAAGACGCGGTCCTGCTCCTCGGCGGGGATGCCCTTCCCGGTGTCCTCTACCTCGATCATCACGATCTTCTCCTCGCCGCGCGAGGCGCGAAGGGTAACCGCGCCGGGGGCAGGCGTGTGCGTGCAGGCGTTCGTCAGCAGGCCGATCAGAACCTGGCGCAGTAGGACCGGCTCGCCGGCGGCGACCAGGTCGGTCTCGATCTCCCGACGGAGCTCCACGCCCTCCGGGGCCACCACGGCCTCGAGCGCCTCCTCCGCGGCGACCGAGACGTCGACCACCTGCGCCGGATCGTGCTCACCGGCCGCCTCGACTCGCGCGAGCGTGAGCAGCGACTGCGTCAGCCGCGTCATCCGCTCGGCATCGGCGGCGAGCCTCGCCAGGAACCGGTCCCGCGCCTCGGGATCTTCCTTGGCCCCGCCGCGCAGCACCTCGATGCTGCCCATGATTCCGGCGAGAGGGTTGCGCAGCTCGTGGGCCGCGTTGGAGACGAACTCCGCCTCCGCCCGCTCGCGCTTGAGCTCCTCGGTGCGATCGCGGACGACCAGGAGGACCGCATGCTCGGCGGGAACCCGCCTCGCCTGCACGCCGTACAGCCGGTTGTCGATCGAGAGCACCGGGATCTCCGCCGAGCCCTGCTCGGCGGCGCGGCGGAGCGTCGGGATCAGCGTCGAGGCGGGCTTCCCGTTTCGAACCAGACGCCCCGCCGCTGGGTTCGTGAAGCGCACCTCGCCGTCCTCGCCGACCACGATCACCGCCTCGGTGAGCCCGTCGAAGATGGCCGAAAGACGGTCGCGCTCGGTCGCCAGCATGCTGAAGGTCTTGCGCAGCTCCTCGCGCATCGTGTCGAGCGAGCGGGTCAGGTCCCCGATCTCATCGCTGCCGCCCTGCGGCAGTGCCGCGTCGAAGCGCCCGGCTGCCATCTGCTCGGCAGCCTGGGCGAGGCGCCTCACCCGGAAGGCGATCACGGAGGAGGCGAGGAAGCCGACCAGGACACCGATCAGGATTGCGACCAGAAGCGCGCGCAGTCGATCACCCCTGAGCTCGTCAAAGGCTCGGGTGAGCGCCGGCGGTGGCTCAGCGCGGACGATGACTGCCCCGCGGGCGTAGGACCGGCCGAAGATCGGGGCGGCCGCCACCGTGATGTTGCCCGGGAGGCTCGCCCGGTAGTTTCGGTTCGCGAGCGCAGCGCGCACCGCCTCGCCCTGCTGCTCGACCGTCGCCAGCGCGGCGAGGTCCTGGCCCGGCGCAAGGGGGTTGCCGTGCCGGTTGACCGCCCAGGCCTCGAAGGTCTCGGAGTTCGCTTGCACCAGGAGGTTCGCCGCGTGCAGCTTGTCGACGCTGGAGAGATCGTTGGCGAGACTCGAGGTCTTGCCTGCCGCGAGGTCGGCGGACTCGCTCTGCAGGGTGCGGCCGGAGGAGTCGTCGACGAAGACGTAGACCGAGGCAGCCGTGATCAGGCTGACGAGCGCGAAGGCAGCGCCGAGCCAGAGCCGCATCGGAACCCGGCGGCCTCTCTCCCCACCCCTAACACCCTCGGTGGCCATCTCGCGAAGATTGTTACCGCTTGCTCACAACTCCGCTGCAAGCTCTGCGCGCAGGCGCAGCCAGAGCGCCTCGAGGGCGAGCTCCTCGGAGACGTTCACCCGCATGCGCCGTCGGGTGTCGAGCACCCACTCGAGGGCGGCGCGGGCCCGGGCGGGGTCGAGCCCCTCGGCGTCCTCGCGCAGCTGCTCGATCCGGTCGGGGTTGAGGACGACGTCCTCCGCGCCGGTCGCCACCGCCGCCAGGTCGCGGTACCAGGCACAGCAGAGTGCGAGGCCAAGGTCAAGAGCCTGCGTTCGGGCGCGGCGCTCGGTGCGCCTCACCTGCTCGATCGCTTCGCGGGTCAGCTTGCCCTTGCGGCCGCGCCGTGCCGACGCCTCGGCCTCCTCGAGCAGCCGCCGTTCCTCGGCCGCCCCGGCTTCCTCCCCCGCCTCGCTCGCCAGGTCGAGGAGAGCTCGCCACGGCTCCGGCGCGGGCTCCGCGGCGCGCCCGGACCTCGCCGCCGCCTCCGCGGCGGCGCGGAGAGAGGACCCGCGCTCTCCGAGCAGGAGTCCCGCCAGTTCGACGTCCCCGCCCGACAGCCGGGCGGCGGCCGCAGCCTCATCCCCCGCCCCGAGCGTCTCCAGGACCGCATCGGGCGTGAGCGGCCCGAACTCGACGGGCGCGCACCGGGAGAGGATCGTCTCGGAGAGCTGTTCGGGCTCGGAGGCGATCAGGATCAGATGGGCGAACGGCGCCGGCTCCTCGAGGGTCTTGAGGAGCGCGTTCTGGCTCTCGTCGCGGAGGTCCTCGGCCTCCTCGATGACGAAGACCCGGCGGCGTCCCTCGGCCGGGCTCAGGCTGGAGGCGCGGATCACCGACTCGCGCACGTCCTCGACCAGATGCTGGGCGCCGGGCGGCCGCAGCCAAACCAGGTCCTGATGAGGAGAGGGATCGAGCAGGGCTCGCCGCCGGACGTCGTCGGGATCCGCGGCCCCCTCGGCGAGCAGCTCGGCCGCGAAGGCGCGAGCGGCGGCCGCCTTACCGGAGCCGCGGGGGCCGCGGAGGAGGTAGGCGTGACCCGGTGAGGCGAGCGCGGCCGCCAGCGTCGCGCGGGCTCGGGGCTGGTGGCGAGTCGCCTCCGCGAGCGCCTCGGGGACCGCGGGACTGGCGGCGGCAGCTTCCATCACGCGCGGACCCCCTGCACCTCGGCGAGCACGGCCTGATGAACCGAATCGCGATCGCGGTCGGCGTCGATCACCCTGACCCGCTCGGGATGGCGGCGGGCAACCTCGTCGTATCCGTCGGCGACCAAGCGCTGCAGCTCGATCCCCTCCTCCTCGAAGCGATCGGCCTTTCGGCGACCGATCCGCTTCGCCGCCCGATCCGGCTCGATCCGCAGCAGCACCGTGAGGTCGGGCCAGACTCCGCCGGTGGCGAGATCGCAGATCTCCTCCACCCGGTCGGCACCGAGGCCGCGCGCGACGCCCTGATAGGCGACGCTCGAGTCGCTGAACCGGTCGCAGACGACGTCCCGCTCCTGCTCGCGGGCCGGCCCGAGGACCTCCCCGACCAGCTCGGCGCGGGCGGCGCAGAAGAGCAGCAGCTCGGCCAGGGGATCCAGCTCGAGCGCCGGGTCCTTGAGGACCTGCCGGATCCGCTCGCCCGCCGCAGTCCCGCCCGGCTCACGCACGAGCACGGTCGAGCTGCCGAGAGCCTCGGCCAGGAGCCTCGCCTGGGTCGTCTTCCCGGACCCGTCGATTCCCTCGAGCGAGATGAACACATCGCCAGGCTAACCGCCGGTACGAGCGACTTTGCGGCGGTCCCCGCGAAATACCTGCAACCCGCGCCGTTTTCCCGGCCCGTGTGATGGGTAGCGGGGGGGCACCAACGGAAGGGAGGTGTTGTTGATGCTGGAGACACCAGAGACACCCGCGCCCGACGCCCCCGATGAGGGCGGCGGCGGAGACGGTGGCCAGGAGGGCGGCGGCGACGCCGGCGGCGGCGAAGAGGGCGGCGAGCAAGGCGCCTGAGTAGCCAAAGCGAGTCGCGCGAAGGGCGGCCGTCGCGGCCGCCCTTCTGCTGCCTCGGGTGGAATCCGCGCCGCGGTCTCCCTAATATTGAGTACCGATGGCGGAGCAGCGGAGGCGCAGCTCTCGGGGGAAGCCCGCGGCGACCAAGGAGCGCGCAAAGCCAACAACGAAGCGGAAGCCGGCCGCCGGCGCGAACAAGCGGAACGCGCCCGCGAAGAACTCCTCCGCCGTGAAGGCCCCCGCCCGCCGGCCGTCGACGAAGAAGTCGCCGGCCGCGACGGACGGGATCGCGTCTGAGGCCAAGCCGCAATCGGCCAACGGCGCGAACGACTGGGCGGTGATCCCGCCGGGAGAGGCAAAGCCCCCGAAAGCTCCCGCCAAGCCCGCCGCGACGTTCCGGCCGCGTCTTCCCGTCACGACACCGCCGCGGCGCGGCGGCGGAATACCAGTGTTGATCGGAGGCCTGCTGCTCGCGGCGGCTGCGGCGGTCGCACTGGCATTGATTCTGAGCGGCAACGACGAGAGCGTCGGCATCCAGACGTCGAGCACGCCGACCGCGGTCGCCCTCACCCCGCGCGAGACCTCCACCATCCCGGCCCAGTCCCCGCCCCCGGCGGCGGCGCCGGCGCCCAAGCCCACGACTCGGAGCACGAACTGCGATCCGATCATCGGAAGCGGGACGGCCAACAGCGGCCGCTCATACGCGGTTACCTCCTCCGCCACGGGCGGCGATCCCGCGGGATGCGGCGAGGCGCATTCCGTCCTGCTCTCGGCCCTCAACGGCGGTGGCGCCGCGATCGGCGAGTGGCATTGCACCACCCAGCCGAGCGGCCGGACGATCGCCTCCTGCACAGCGCCCGGCGGCCGAAAGATCCAGGCCCGCGGCTAGTCACTGCGAACAAGCTCACTCTCCGGACCGGCGCGGATGCAATAGCGTCGCATCGAACGAACGGGAGAAGGAGGAGTCATGGAGTCCAGCGCGATCGATCCGGTCGCATTTCGCGACACGCAACAGGACAGCTGGGACCACACGGCCGCGGGGTGGAAGAAGTGGTCCGAGTGGTGGGATCGCTACGCCTCAAATGTCAGCGAGAGGCTCGTCGAGCTCGCGGGGGTCGAGCCGGGCAGCCACGTACTCGATGTCGCAGCCGGCTACGGCGAGCCGGCACTGACCGCCGCTCGCAAGGCGGCGCCGGAGGGCAGGGTGGTCGCCACCGATATTTCCGCGGAGATGCTCGCCTTCGGTCGCGACCGGGCGGCGGACGCCGGCGTGGGGAACATCGAATTCATGCACAAGGCGGCCTCCAGCCTGGACTTTCCGCACGAGAGCTTCGACGCCGCGGTCTCTCGCTGGGGCATCATCTTCGAGCCCGACGGCGAGGGGACCGCCGGGACGATCCGGGGCTTCCTGAAGCCCGGCGCACGCTTTGCGATCTCGTCCTGGGGCCCGCCCGAACGCTCCCCGATGCTCGGTCTGCCGATGAAGGCGGCGCTCGACTTCCTGAACGAGGAGCCGCCTCCTCCCGGCACACCCGGTCCGCTGTCGCGGCCCACACCGGAGGCGATCGCCGCGATTCTCGAGGGCGGCGGCTTCTCCGATGTCGAGACCGACGAGATGGAGCTCACGGCAGAGTGGAGCTCGCCCGAGGAGTTCGGCGTCTACATCAAGGACATCGTCGCCCCGATCGCCAGGATGGTGGAGGCGCATCCGCAGGACGTACAGGAGGAGGCGTGGGCGAAGATCGCCGACTCCGTGCGCGACCGCGCCGAGGACGACGGAACCGTCCGGCTCTCCAACCAGGTCCTGTTTGCCGTCGGCAGCGCCTAGGTAAGAGCGTCTAGCTCTTCGCCCGCGGCTTCGAGCGCGAGCCGTTGCCCGACTTCGCGCGGGCGCCGTTCTTGGCGCGAGTGCCGTTCCGGGCGCGCTTGACCTTCGTCGCCGAGGCCTGGCCGGCGATCTTCTCGGCCTCCTTCACCGCCTCGGCCTGGTCGGGAGCGCTGCCGTCCTTCTCGGCCGCCTCCTTGGCGGCCTTGGCCTTCTCGCGCTCCTCGCGCCGGCGCTTCATCTCCGCCATCGAGGGGCACTCGTCGTTCAGGCAGAGCTTCCAAGGGCGGCCGCGCCAGGGGATGACCTGCAGCCGCGGCGTGCGCCCACAGATCGAGCAGACCTCCTCGATCTTGTAGAGGCCGCGAACCCGCTGGGGCAGCGGGAAGGTCTGGTCGCACGAGTCGGGTGAGTCGGGGTTGTCGCCGTCCCAGCCCTGGCAGCCGACGAAGCGCTTGCCGGACTTCCGGGCCTTGATGATCCGCAGCATGTTCGGCGAGCCGTCGGGCTGCTTGCGGCCCGCCTCCTCGCAGATCTTGCAGGGGCCGAGCACGCGGTCCTGATCCATCCCGGCCCAGACCTCGCGGGCGAACTTGCGCCACTTGGCGTCCTCGTCCTCGGTCTTGACGTCGTCGCCCATCTCGTCGAACGCGGAGCGGAGCATGTCGCGGCTGTCGGCGAGGACCTGGTCCTTGGTCATCTCGCCGGCGGCGATCTGATCCATCTCCGCCTCCATCTCGGCGGTCATGTCCGGCGTCGCCATGCGCGGCACGTAGTGCTCGAAGGCCTTGGACATCGCGATGCCGGTCTCCGAGGGCTCGGGCGGGTTGCCGAAGACGTAGCCGCGGTCGTAGAGCTTCTGGATGATGTCGGCGCGCGTCGCCTTGGTGCCGAGCCCGCGCTCCTCCATCATCTCGATCAGCTTGCCCTGGCTGATCCGCGGCGGCGGCGGGGTCTCCTTGCCCTCGAGCTCGACGCCCTCCAGGTCCAGAGCCTGGCCCTCCTCGAGCTTCGGGATCTCGGTGTCGGCGGAGCGCGCGTAGGTGTAGATCGCCGCGAAGCCGGGGTCGAGCACGACCGAGCCGCGAACGAAGTAGGTCTCGCCTGAGTCGGCGTCCGGACGGCCCTTGGCCGTCTCGATGTTCGCCCGCGTCGACTCGGTGACCATCGGCGGCGAGAAGGTGGCGAGGAAGCGGCGGGCGACAAGCTCGTAGACCCGGCGGTGCGCCTCGGAGCGCGCCTCGAGCCGCTTCGGGTTGACCGCCTGCGTCGGGTAGATCGGCGGGTGGTCGGTGGTCTCCTTCTTGCCCCGGGTGGGGTCCAGCGGGCGCCCGTCGAGCAGGAAATCGGCTGCCTTGAACTCAGGGACGGCGACGAGCTGCTTGATCAGCTCCTTCGTGTCCAGGGACTTCGGGTAGACGGTGTTGTCCGTCCGCGGGTACGAGATGTAGCCGTCCATGTAGAGGTCCTCGGCGATCCGCATCGCGCGGGAGGGCGTGATGCCCAGCCGGCTGGAGGCGTCGGTGGTGAAGGCGGTGGTGTTGTAGGGCGCGGGCGGCTTGCGGGTGTTCTTCCGCGCCGAGATCTCCTTGACGGTGCCGGGAGTCTTCGAGTTCTCGACGGCGGCCTTGGCCTCGGCCTCCTTCCAGAACTTGTCCGTGGTGTGCTCGGCGACGAAGCTGCCGTCGGGGTGCGCGAAGGTCGCGGTCACCTCCCAGAAGGGCTCGGGCACGTGCGCGCGTCGCTCGAGCTCGCGCTGGACGATCAGGCCGAGGGTCGGGCTCTGCACCCGCCCGACCGAGAGGAAGTTGGAGCCGAATCGCCGCGTCGCCATCGAGACCGCCCGAGTCAGGGTCGCTCCCCAGATCAGGTCCATGTCCTGGCGGGCCGCGCCCGCGTTGGCGAGCGGATAGGAGAGCTCGTCGAGGTTGTTGAAGGCGCGCTCGATCTCGTCCTTGGTGAGAGCGGAGTAGCGCGCTCGCTTCACGACGGAGCCGCTGGCGCCGCCGTTCGAGCCATTCGTCTCGAGCGTCGCGAGCTCGGGGTTCGAGTCGAGGACCTCCTGGAGCGCCTCGAGGCCGATCAGCTCGCCCTCGCGGTCGAAGTCCGTCGCGATCACGATGTCGTCGGCGTCCTTGGCCACCTTCTTCAGCGCCCGGACCACGTTCTTGTCCGTCGGCTCCTTGATCAGCTCGGCATCGATCAGATCCCGCGGATTGGTCTCCTGCCAGTTGTTGTAGGACTCGGGGAAGGCGGGATTGAGGACGTGCCCCTTGAGCCCGATCGTCATCTGGGCGTCGCCGTTCTCGTCCGACCACTCGTAATACGGGGTCTTGTAGGAGGAGCCCTCCTTCGCGGTCCCGCCGCTCAGGATCTCGGCGATCTTCTTCGCGCTGTTGTTCTTCTCGGTGACTATCAGTCGCATATCCGGCACTCCACGGTAGCCGCGAGCCCTGATGCCCCCCTGGACCTACGTTCAATCGGGCTCAGCGGTCGGCGAGAGTAGCAGGGGCTTCCCACATGCCTAATAGGTTGCGCCCATAGGCTCTGCCCTGTGAAGAGTGTGGTCACAGGCGGCGCAGGCTTCATCGGCTCGCACCTGGTCGATGCTTTAACCGGCCGTGGTGATGAGGTCCTGGTGCTCGACGACCTCTCGAGCGGCAAGCGCGAGAACCTCGCGGGCGCCCTCGAGGCGGGCGCCCGGCTGGTCGAGCTCGACGTGTCCGACGGCGAGACCGTGATCGAGGCGATCGAGTCGTTTGGGCCACAGAGCGTCTTCCACCTCGCCGCGCAGATCGACGTGCGGCGCTCCATGGCCGATCCCGGCTTCGACGCACGACTCAACGTGGTGGGTACGGTCAACGTGCTCGAGGGTGCGACTCGCGCCGGTGCCTCGCGCTTCATCTTCACCTCCACCGGCGGCGCCATATATGGAGAGGGGGCGGAGCGGACGGGCGAGCTGCCGTTCGCCGAGACCGCCGCCTGTGAGCCTTTCTCGATCTACGGGCAGAGCAAGCTCGCCGCCGAGGGGTACCTCGACCTGTACGCCCGCACCCGCGGCCTCCCGGGCGTCGCCATGCGCCTCGGGAACGTCTACGGCCCTCGCCAGGACCCTGCGACGGAGGCGGGCGTGGTGGCGATCTTCTGTGAGCTGGCGCGCGATGGCGGCCGGCCGACGGTGTTCGGAGACGGGAAGCAGACGCGCGACTACGTTCATGTCTCCGACGTGGTGGCGGCCCTGTTGGCGGCC
>JBKPLC010000139.1:0-20204 GCA_046731495.1 Actinomycetota bacterium
CCCGGATTGAAGAACTCGAGCTTGGCGACGACCTCCCCCGGGAGGTCGCCACCGAGACGAGGCAGTGCGACGAGCGGCGTATTGCCCACCACCGCGGAGCTCTCCGCGCCGACGCGCAGCGTCGTGGTTGTCCCATTCGGCCCGGCCATTCGAGAAAACTAGCGTAACCGGGTCAGGTTTCTAGGGATTCCTCGCCTTCTTCCTGCAGCTCAGCGACCCGTTTCTCCAGGGAGGTCAGCGCATCGTTGCGCGCGATCTTGAACGAGATGCCGTCCCTGGTCACGGATGCGCCGGTCGGGCGATGCGTAGCCGTTACCTCGTAATGCCGCCGGACGCGCTCCACGTCGATATCGATGTCCTCCTTGCGGATCCGGCTGATGTCAGCCATGACCATCCTTCCCTGGTGGCTTGATCCTTCGTGGACAGCGGCCTTCCCCGTGTCAACGGCTGGAAACCTGGCGAGGCCTGCGCTTTGGGGGTGGACGGGGTGGTGCGCGACTAGCGGATCAATAGCGGCCGCTCAGCCGTACTTCTTCTTGCACTTCTTGATCGCGGCCTTCTTCTTGACCGCGTTATTCCGGAACTTCTTCTTTGCCTTCTTGACGCACTTCTTCAGAAGCTCCTGATCCGTCGCCGTACCCGAGCCCGTGCCCGTCCCCGTCCCCGCCGCCGGCTCCTCTGGGCAGTAATTCGGATCGATGCAGATGCCGGTCTGCGCGATTCCGGTGGGGGCCGGCCCGGCAGCGAAGGCCGCCGCGACCAGGAGACCGGCGAACAGGGTTATGAGGGACTTCCTCTTCATCGACCGCGGAAAGGTAGACGAATGTTCGACGGGTTGCATCGGGGAAAAGCCCCCGACTGGTTGCGTAGAACTACTGAGTACGGCCGCGCTACTTCGGCTGCGGAACGATCCGGATGTAGGGCTTCGGGGACTCCCACTCCCCGAACATCTCCTTGGCCTCCTCGTCAGAGACCGAACCGGAGATGATCACGTCGTCGCCCTGCTGCCAGTTCACCGGGGTCGAGACCTTGTGCTTCGCGGTCAACTGCATCGAGTCGATCACCCGGAGCACCTCGTCGAAGTTGCGCCCGGTGGTCATCGGATACGCCAAGATCAGCTTCACCTTCTTGTCGGGTCCGATCACGACCACGTTCCGGACAGTCTGGTTGTCGACGGGGGTCCGGTCGTCCGGGTCGCCCGAGACGTCTGCCGGCAGCATGTCGTAGAGCTTCGCGACCTTGTAATCCGAGTCGGCGATGATCGGGTAGTTGGGCGCCGCACCCTGGGTCTCCTCGATGTCCTTCACCCACCCCTCGTGATTCTCCATCGGGTCGACGGAGAGGCCGATGATCTTCACCCCGCGCTTGTCGAACTCGGGCTTGGCGTTCGCCATGTAGCCGAGCTCGGTCGTGCAGACCGGCGTGAAGTCCTTGGGATGCGAGAAGAGAACGGCCCAGCCGTCGCCGATCCAGTCGTGGAACTTGATCTTCCCCTCTGTGGTCTCTGCCTCGAAGTCGGGTGCCTCGTCGCCAATCCTCATCGTCGGTTCGCCTCCTTTTCGTCCTGTCCCTGCGCTCTGCGTCCACTGCCCAGCCTAGTCGCTCGCAAAGGCCACGCAGGTTGACGCCAGTTATTCAGCGCGGAGACGCGTGGGTACGCTCCGAAAGGCTTCCGGCCTGTCAGTCCGGGAGCACGGGGCGGGCCGTTCGCGCGGTGCCGGCTCACTTGTGCCGCTTCACTTGTCTTGTGTCAATATCTTATACATGGGCCAGAACCCGGACGACCTCGTGGGGCTCGCCGAGGTGGCGGCGATGTTGAATACCTCGCGGACGCAGGCGAACCGATGGGCACGGCGGCCTGACTTCCCCGAGCCGCTGGCGAGGCTGAGAGCGACGCCGGTCTGGCGGGCCGGCGACGTGAAGGCGTGGGCTGAGGAGCAAAAGCCAGTCCCCGTGAACCGCAAGGGCGGGGTCGGAGGCATGCTCGCTCGAAGCGGGGACAGGCAAAGGGCCCGCCGCAGGCGGAAGCGGAAGCCAAGCGGCCGGAGCGGGAGCTGACCCGCCAGCTCGATACAGCTACCGTTGCTCGGGTGGCGCGGGAAGCTGCCAAGTTGGAAAGCGACTCCGGGGGAGCGAGCCAATGGCAGATCCCGAAGGCGAGTCGTGTCCAGGGCATCGGCGGGACCACCGGGAAGGCGCTCGCCCTCTCGCTCATCGGCGGAGCCCTCTACGGCGTCATCAAGCTTGTCTCTCGGGTCACCGAGTAACGGTCTTACCGCTGCGGGTCTGTAGCGGTGTTTTCATGCCTGAGCCGACCCATTCGGGCCGAGTCAGGCACGCCTCGCTAGATGTGGTACGTCCAGATCTAGGCCAGCGATTCGGCTCTATCGGTAGGGCCCGCTTCGCTGCGGGACATTGGGCGGGACAATCCGCCATGCATCCCGAGCTGCAGTACTTCTGCTTGCGTCTCGTAACGGTCGAACGGCTGAACAGCTCGTCACACCCGGGACAGCGGGCGATCTCGGTGTGGCGCTCCCGGAAGCGGCGCTTCTCAGCGATTCGCTGATGTCGCTCGGTGCAGTACTTCTTGTGCTGAGCGCCCCTCGGCGGAATGAATGTGTCGAAGCACCCCTCGAGGGCGCAGATCCGGAGCTCAGTGCTCAATGTCCGCTCCTTGTGTGTGTGTGTGCTTTGGGAGTCCCAAGGAGTCCGGAGCCGAGAATTTTTCTCGCGGCGGGCCAGACCGGCGGTCGCAACACGGTCGCGCGGAGGTTGCCCCCCGGATCTAGTCCGGCGGATAGTTGCGTGGCGGACGTCACGGTCGCAGCGCCTCCGAGGCTCATAGGGTCGGGAGTGAACAAATCGGCCCCGGCGACGCCTGTGCGGCGACCCTGGGCCTAAATAGGGGAGGTAGCAATGCACAGGAAGCCATTGCTCGCGGTAGTGCTATGTACCGCCGCACTTGTGGGAGCAACTGCAACGTCCGCTCTCGCGGGTGAGGTAAAGGGCCCTCCGGGGACCCCCAATGAAGACCCATCGCTGGCGATCCCGCCCGCGGGGGGCCCGACTGGCGCGGAAGACCATGCGAACTCGGCGTGCGTCTTCTCCGGGCTGAACGACATGGTCAACGGGCCGACCGACACCATTGTCCAGACTCCCGGTGAGTTCATGCTGGCGGGGCTTTCCGCTCCCGGCGCTCCCGGTCACGGAGGCGTTGAGGGCTTCGAGGACGGCTGCAGGGGCGGCAGTAACTGAGTACCCGGTTGGCCCCGGCCCAGCGTCGGGGCCGACCCTCTCTTAACCCGATCCCGGAGGTCTAGCGAATGCGCTCGGTGCAGCGAGATACTGCATGGGCGATGTCGGAAGAGAACGTTGAGATCCTGCGCCGTGGATACGAGCACTTCAGCCGCACAGGGGAACTCGACCCAGACAGGTGGGATCCCGATGCTTTGTTCGATAACTCGAATGCGATCTTCGCCGACCCCGGCGTGTATCGCGGGCGGGATGCGATCGAGGGGTTCCTGGCCTCTCAGGGGGAGATGTGGCAGAGCCAGCGCTACGAGCCCCAGGAGTTAATCCCGGTCGGGGCCGACCGGGTGGTGGTCACCCAGAGGATCGTCAGCGTCGGCAGGGACGGCGTCGAAGTGGTCGCCCACACGGCGAACCTCTTCACGCTGAGAGACGGCAAGGTCATCCACTTCAAGAACTTCCAGACAAAGGACGAAGCCCTCGAAGCTGCCGGGCTCTCGGAGTAGGCGATGTCGGAGGAGAACGTGGAGGTCATCCGCAGGGCCGTCGAGACCTACGGAAATGACATCGAGGCATGGCTCGATCTGCTCGATCCCGCCCTCAGGTGGTTTCCGTCGGAGGAGGGTCACTCACTCGTACTCGGTCGCGAAGACGCCCGGAGGTCCCACGACCGCTGGATGGAGACATTCGATCCTGAGAGCTACCGCGCCGAGGCCGAGGAGGTCAGGGCCGTGGGGGAGAACGTCTTCGCCGTCGTGCACGTGTGGGGCCGGGGTCGAGGAAGCGGGATAGAGATCGACGACCGCACCTACATCCATTTCAAGGTGCGCAACGGCAAGATCGTCTACTGCTACGAGTACGAGGCCAGAGACGACGCCCTCAAAGCCGCCGGGCTTCAGGAATAGGCGATGTCGGAGGAGAACGTCGAAGTTGTGCGCGACCTGTTCGCAGCAACGAACGAGCGGGACTTCCCGCGTGCAATGAGCCACTACGCGGAGGACGTGGAACTCATCGCGGAGGCTGACTCTTTTCTGGAACCCGGAACATTCAAGGGCCGCCACGCGGTTGGACGGTGGTTTGGTAACTGGCTCGCGGCATTTGAGCCTGGCTATCACTTCGACATCGAGGAAACGCGGGACCTGGGTGATGTCGTCTTTCTCTACGCAACTTGCTATGGGCGCGGGCGAACCAGTGGAGTGGAGGTCCACTCGCAAACGGGATTCCTCTACAGACTTCGCGGCGGCAAGATTGCTCGGGTCGAGCTTTACCCCGGCCGTGCCGAGGCCCTCGAAGCCGCCGGGCTGTCGGAGTAGGCGCTTCCCGAGCCTTACTGCCGTGACCATCGCCCATCCTCTCCACGGTTTCCCTTAGCGTTCTCGATCTGCCCATGGTGCGAAGCACATAGGGCAAGGAAGTTCGACCAGTCCAGGCCTAGGGCGCCGGTAGGTCCCTGGCCGTCTCGATGGTGAACGTGGGCAGACGGGTTGAGGCAGCCACTTTCGTGTTGACAGACCGGGTTGAGCTCGAGGAAGCGCGCGCTCCCGTCGCCATGCTCGGCCCCGAGATGGTCCTCGGTCGCCTGAACTTCTGGGCGTTGATCCTCAGCCGCGTCCGCAAGCCGATCTGCCGCTGCACCGATCAGCTCGGCGGCATCCCAGAGGGCTTCGCGTATTTCGTTCAATCAATCGCTCCGATCTGCGGGGCAACCGCGGGACAATCAAGCGTCCCGCGCTGCTATCCGCTGCGGGTCTGTAGCGGGTTTTCATGCCCGTGCCGACCCATTCGGGCCGAGTCAGGCACGCCTCGCTAGATGTGGTACATGCCGGCGCCGGCCTCCTCGGCCTCGCGGCGGGCGATGTCCGCGATCGAGGTGGCGCGGAAGGTGGAGCGCAATGCCTCCACCCCCTCCTCCCAGATCCCCCCGGCCTCCTTGCCCTCCTCGCCGAGGACCCCATCGAGCGCCTGGATCACCTCGAGCACGTTGATCTGATCCGCGGGGCGCGCAAGCGTGTATCCGCCCTTCGCCCCCCGGTGGCTGACCAGGATGCCCGCCCGTCGCAGCGTCGAGAAGAGCTGCTCGAGGAACTGGACCGGAATCCCGCGGCGCTCCGCGACCTGCCCGGTGGGCATCGGGCTGTCGCCGGCGCGCGCCAGCTCGGCCAGCGCGACCACCGCGTAACGTGACTTCGAGGTGACCGAGATCACGACCGCTCTTTTACCGCTCCGTGCGGCGGCGCGATGAACCGATCCGCCCTGATCCGGTACCTGCCGGCGGTCGCGCTGATGGGGGTGATCTTCTTCTTCTCGGCACAGCCCGCCGGCGGCCACCACGCCTGGTGGGTGATCGTCGTGCGCAAGCTCGGGCACATCACCGGCTACGCGCTGCTCACCGGCGCCTGGTGGTACGCGCTCCGCGACGCCGTCGAGCGGCCGCTCACCTGGGCCGTCTGCATCTCGTTCGCCTACGCGTGCTCGGACGAGCTCCACCAGACCTTCGTCCGCGGCCGGGAGGGCACGCCGCGAGACGTCCTGATCGACGCCATCGGGATGGCGCTCGCGGTGATCGTGATCCGCGCACGCCGGCCGTCCCCTGCCGATAGAGGGAGGACCGGCGCGAGAGGAGGAGTTCCTAGATCCAGCCCTGCTCAGTCGCCATGAGAACCGCCTGAGCGCGGTCCAGCGCACCGAGCTTGCCGTAGACGTTGTGGAGGTGACTGCGGACGGTGCTCGCCGAGAGGTCGAGCTCCACCGCGATCTGCTTGTAGACCTTGCCCTCGGCGAGGCGCCGGAGGACGTCGAGCTCGCGCGCGGAGAGCGGGCAGGGGCCGGTGGCCCGGCGGCGTGATCCCTTGCCCTGGGGAAGCTCGTAAAGGACCATCCGGATCGCGTCCTCGTCGAGCCCGCAGGTCTCGGCGGAGTCGAGCAGCTCCTGGCTGGCGACCGGACAGTCCTCGATGTGGGCGGCGATCATGTCGGCCAGCCGAATCACCGCGGCCATCCCTTCCGCCTGGCGGGTGTGGTGGCGCTCGATCGCCTCCGCCACCCTCGCGTGGACGCCCCAGCGCCGGGTGAGGACGCCGCCGACGAGCGCGTGATCGATGCCGAGCTCGCGCCGCTCCGCGGCAATCCGGTCGTCGGGCGTGGAGCCGCGACGGTCGAAGCGCTCCGCGTAGCCGGGATGGAGGCGGGCCAGGACGGGCCGCCCGATGTCGTGCAGGATCGCGGCGAGAGCGAGCTCGTCGCGGTCGCCGATGCCGGTCATTTCGGCGATCTTGTCCGCGGCCCGCTGGACGTCGAGGGCGTGCAGGCGGAACCGGTCAGGCGCCAGGGCCAGCCGGCCGTCGCCGTTGAAGATGTCGTAGGAGGGCGCCGAGCGAAGAATCGCCTCCATTGCCCCGGGGCCGAGCCGCTCGACGCCATCGGCGACGCTCAGGATGCGACCACCACCCTGGAGCTGGCCGGCGGCGCGGACGATCGCGCAGGTCAGTCCCACATCAGACTCGACCACGGCGGCGACCTCGTGCGGCGGGGCGCCGCGGTTTACGTGCTCGAGGGCCTGCTCCCGGCTCTCCTGCAGGGCCGGCTGTCGCTCGGCCTCGTCAAAGGCGGCGGCGAGCACGCGCCCGCGCCCCTCCCCTCGGGTGCCGTTCTGGGTACCGCGCGATGACGTGGCAGGACTTGCCATGCCCTCATCATCGGCACGGCCAGACGCATGGTTTAGCCCATGCGTTGAGCTACCCAGAACTTCCGTCGCCCGCCTCGCCGGCAAGGCGTGCAAGGGCCCGCTCGATCCGTTCGATCGATCGTTCCCTGCCGAGGACCGCGAGCGACTCGAAGATCCCGGGCGAGACCGAGGTGCCGGTGATCGCCACCCGGATCGGCTGATAGAGCTTGCCCGGCTTCACGTCCCGCTCCGCCAGAATCCTGCCGAGGGCACTCTCGAGCTCGTCGGGCTCGAAGGAGTCCGCGTCGCGAAGCGCCTCCAGCGCGTCGCTGAGGAGCGGCCGCGCGCCGTCCTTCATCACCTTCTTCCAGGCCTTCTCGTCGGTCTCCGGCTCGTCGAAGAGAAAGCCGATCAGAGGCCAGACCTCCTTCAGGGTCTGCGCCTTCTCCTGTGCGATGGCGCAGGCGGCGCGGAGGCGCTCGTCGGGCTCGCGGCCGAGGTGGCTGGCGACCGCCTCCGTGTAGTCGTCGAGGTCCATCTCGCGCATGAAGCGGCCGTTCAGCCAGCGCAGCTTCTGCTCGTCGAAGATCGCGCTCGAGCGCCCGACGCCCGAAATGTCGAAGCGCTCGATCAGCTCCTCGGTGCTCATGATCGTCGTGTCGTCCTGCGTACCCCAGCCGAGCAGCGCGAGGTAGTTCCGGACGGCCGCCGGCAGGTAGCCCGCGTCGCGGAGCTCCTGGACGCTCGCGGCGCCGTGTCGCTTGGAGAGCTTCTTGCCGTCGGGGCCGTGGAGCAGCGGCAGGTGCGCGTAGCGCGGAGGCGCCACCCCGAGCGCGTCCATCACGACCAGCTGCTTCGGCGTGTTGGAGAGATGGTCGTCGCCGCGGATCACGTGGGTGATCTCCATGTCCGCGTCGTCGACCGCGACCGCGAAGTTGTAGAGAACCGATCCGTCGCCCCGGGCGATCACGAAGTCGTCCTGCGCCTCGTTCGGAAAGCGCACCTCGCCGCGGATCTCGTCCGCGACGATGGTGTCGCCGGCCTCGGGAATCCGGATCCGGACCGCCGCGTTCGCGTCGTCGGTCGGCGTGCCCCGGTAGCCGCGGTTGCCGTGCTCCTTCTTCCAGGCCGCGACGTCCTCGCCGGTGGCGGAGTCGCGGTAGGCGACGCCCGCCTCGAGCAGCTGATCGAGCGCCTCGCGGTGGCGCTCGGCGCGCTCGTACTGGCTGATCGGGCCCTCGTCCCAATCGAGCTCGAGCCAACGGAGGGCGTCGAGGATCTGCTCCACGTTCTCCGGCGTCGAGCGCTCGCGGTCGGTGTCCTCGATCCGGAGCAGCAGCCGCCCGTCCCGGCCGCGCGCGTAGAGCCAGTTGTACAGTGCCGTCCTCGCTCCCCCGATATGGAGGGCGCCCGTCGGTGACGGGGCGAAGCGGACGCGAACGGGGACTGATGGATCTGGACTCACGATGCTGATCGGCGCCCATGTTTCCACAGGGGGTGGGCTGGTCCGGGCGATCGAGCGGGCCGAGGAGCGGCTCTGCGACTCGATCCAGATCTTCAACCAGAGCCCGCGGATGTGGCGGCCGACGCGCTACTCCGAGGACGACTTCGCCGCGTATCGGGAGGCCATGGTCGCCTCGCGGGTCGAGGTGGTCGCGATCCACATGATCTACCTGATCAACCCGGCGGGGAGGGACAAGGAGATGCGCAAGAAGTCGCTCGAGTCGCTGACCCACGCGCTGCGGGTCGGCGACGGGATCGGCGCGATCGGGGTCGTCGTGCATCCCGGTGCTCTCAAGGACGACACGCGGACGAACGCGCGCAAGCGCGCCATCAGCCTGATCAAGGAGGCCCTGGCGCGCAGCGAGCGCTGCCCGATCATCTACGAGAACACGGCGGGCTCCCCGCAGCTCCTCGGCCTCGACTTCGACGAGACCTCCGAGCTGATCGACAAGACCGGCGGCCCCAAGCGCCTCGGCCTCTGCATCGACTCGTGCCACCTGCACGCCACCGGCTACGACGTGCGCACGCGGGAGGGAATGAAGGATCTCGTCGACGAGATCGACGCCAAGGTCGGCCTGAAGCAGCTCAAGCTCCTGCACGTAAACGACTCGCGCGACGCACGCGGGTCCAACCGCGACCGGCACGCCCCGATCGGCAAGGGTGAGATCGGCCGGCAGGGATTCCGCGTCTTTCTCAGCGAGCCCCGCCTCCAGGGCATCCCCGCGGTGCTGGAGGGACCGGGGATCGACGGGCACGACGTCGCCAAGAAGGACGTGCAGCTGACGCGGCGGCTGCATCGCGAGGGGACCCGGGACCGCGCCTGATGCTGCTCAACCGCCGCGCGCTCGACGGGATCGCGGCCGGCGAGATCGACCTCGCCTTCCGGCGCTGGAAGCGCCCCACCGTCAAGGCCGGAGGGACGCTGCGGACGCGGGCTGGAGTGCTGGCGATCGATGCCGTGGAGCCGACCGGCGAGCGGCACATCACCGCCACGGATGCCCGGCGGGCCGGCTTCGGCTCACGGCGTGAGCTGCTCGCTTCCCTGCGCCCGGAGGGCCGGCTCTACCGGATCGAGTTCCGGCGGATCGGCGACGACCCGCGGATCACGCTCCGCCGCCGCGCCCGGATCGGCGCTGCCGAGCGAGCAGAGCTCGACGAGCGGCTGGCGCGGATGGACCGCGCTCGGGGCGAGCCGTGGACCCGGCGGGTGCTCGAGCTCATCGCCGAGCGGCCGGAGACACTGGCGGCGGACCTCGCCGCCTCGATCGGGATGGAGAAGGCGCCCTTCAAGCGAGACGTCCGGAAGCTGAAGGAGCTCGGGCTGACCGAGAGCCTGCCCGTCGGCTATCGGCTCTCGCCGCGAGGCAAGGCCTATCTGCGGCGCTAGGGCTCCCAGGTGTAGAGGAAGTACAGCGCGTCCCGATCACGGTCGATCAGCCGCGCGTACTGCGTCACTGCCTGGACGTAGAGACCCGACGGGTTGTAGGACCTGAGGGCAGGCCCGTAGCGCCCGGGCGCCCCATTCGCCCGCAGCAGGCGGGCGGCGGCCAGGATCGCGTCGTGCGGGTCGCGGATGTTCCCGCCATGCCCGTAGATCTGCCAGGTGGAGGGGATGAACTGCATCGGGCCCTGCGCGCCGGCGACGCTGTTGCTCACCACCCGCCCGAACTTCGTCTCGACCAGGTGGATCGCCGCGAGGTACTGGGCGCCGATCCCGAAGCGACGCTCCCCCTCGTCGTAGAAGCTCACGAGATCGGCAAGCGGCGGGCGCTGCCCGAGCTTCAGCTTCTTGTGCTTGGTGCCGGCCGACAGCCGCAGCAGGGCACGCCTAGCGGCGTAGAGCCTGCGGATCTCGCTGCGAAGCGAACCGCTCAGGAGCGGCAACACCTGGGCGGTGAGATTCGGGTGATCGCCGAGGATGGCAATCTGTTCCTGAAGCAGCGCGGACCGGTCGACCACGTCCGACGGTGCCGGGCTGGACGGAGGATCACCAGCCGCACGCCATGAGTCGATCGCCTCGCGCAAGGCGGCGTCGTTCTGCGTGATCTCATCGGCGACCCGATGCGGTGACGTCGCTGACGCGTCTCCGCAACCCAGGAGGGCGACCGCCGTGACCGCCACAGCCACCAGGCAAGGGACAAGCCTTCGAGGCGCCCTGCTCATCGCGTGCACTGATAGCGAGTCCGCGCCTAGGATGCGATCACCTGGAGTGGAGGTGAGATGGGCGCGAGCGATGGGCTGACCCTGAGGCTGACCCGGACCCTGCCGGCGGATCCGCCGACGGTGTGGGAAGCGATGACCGATCCGGACCGGCTTGCGCTGTGGTGGGGTCCGCGTGGCTTCACCGCGCCGAGCATCGACTTCGAGCCGCGTGTCGGAGGCCGCTACCGGATCGCCATGCAACCGCCCGAGGGCGAGCTCTTCCACCTGCACGGCGAGTTCCGCGAGGTCGAGCCTCCCTCCCGCCTCTCCTACACCTTCGTCTGGGAGCCACCGGATCCGGATGACCGCGAGACGCTCGTGTCGATCGTGCTGGCCGAGCACGGCGAGGGAACGGAGGTCTCGTTCGCCCAGGGCGAGTTCGCGACCGAGGATCGGCTCGAGCTGCACCGGGGGGGCTGGACAGATGGCTTCGAGCGCTTGGAGGCGCTGCTCAGCTGACGCTGTTTCGGAGGTCGAACGCCCGGATCGACTCGGGGTGGTCGTCCGGGGCGTCGAAGAACCGGCGGTTGACGCACTCGTAGGCCGGGCCGTCGCCCTCGTAAGCGCGCTCCACCGTGAACTGGCAGTGCGGCAGCGGGTCGCCGGTCATCTTGATCCCGCCGAACCCCTCGCGGGCGCGCTCGGCGAGCAGGAAGAGGTCGAAGTCGATCTCGGCGCTGAACACCTTGTTCATGCAGCCCATGTAGCGGGCGCCGGTGCGGGCGTCCTCGTAGGTGTAGAGGAACTTGCAGCCCATCTCGAGACAGCCGGCCGGGTTCACCAACCGGTCGCAGAACCCGCGGCACTGGCGGCACTCGCCGACGGTGTTTCTCTCTTGTGTCTGCCTGCTTGGCACGAGGCAATCAGTCTAGGACTCGTCACCGGACGGATGTGGATCTTGATCCGGCGCCGCCCCTTGCGCGAAAGGGGCGTGATCTGCTAGCGCGGAGTCGCCCGAACGGCGAGGTGAGTCGAGACTTCCTCGGCCGGGAGCGGCGGCGAGTAGTAGAAGCCCTGCCCGTTCGTGCAGCCGAGCTCAAGGAGCACGCCGGCCTGCCGGCCCGATTCGATCCCCTCGGCAATCACCTCGATCTCAAGGCTGTGCGCGAGGTCGATGATCGCCCGGGCGAGGCGCGCCCGGGCGTCGGAGCGGTCGACGCCATCGACGAACGGCTTCGCGATCTTCAACCAGTCGATCGGGAACCGGCGGAGGTACTGGAGCGAGGAGTAGCCGGTACCGAAGTCGTCGACGGCGAGCTGGACGCCGAGGGACTTGAGCGCGTCGAGCCGCTCCGTGCTGCTGCTGCTCACCTCCATCAGGACCGACTCGGTGATCTCGAGGGTGAGCCGCTCCGGCGCCAGCCCGGTGGCCTCCAGAACCTCCGCGACCTCTCGGACCAGGCTCGCCTGGCGCAGCTGCGCGCTCGAGATGTTCACCGAGAGGCCGAGCTTGCCGTGCTCCCCCTCCCACTCCACCAGCCGGCGGCACGACTCCCACAGCACCCAGCGGCCGAGCTGATGGATCTGGCCGCTCTCCTCCGCGATCGGGATGAAGCGGTCCGGGCCGATCATCCCCTGCGACGGGTGCATCCAGCGGATCAGCGCCTCGATTCCGATCACCGTGGCGGTCTCGAGCTCCGTGATCGGCTGGAAGTGCAGGACGAACTCGTCGCGGTCGGCGGCCCGCTTCATGTCGAGCTCAAGCTCCAGCCGCTGCGCGAGCGCCTCGTGCATGTGGCGCTGGAAGATCTCGTAGCGGCCCTTCCCCTGCCCCTTGGCCTCGTACATCGCCAGGTCCGCGTTCCGCAGCAGGTCCTCGGGCTGCTCGAGCCCGACCGCGATGCCGATGCTCGCCGTGATGAACACCTCGCGGCCGTCGATCTCGATCACCCGCTCGAGCGTCTCGAGCGCCCGCCGCGCCAGGCGGGCCACGTGGATCGGCTGCTGGACGTCCTCGATCAGGATCGCGAACTCGTCCCCTCCGAACCGCGCGACCGTGTCGGTCGGCCCCACCACCGAGGCGAGCCGCTGGCCGACGATGATCAAGAGCTGATCGCCCGCCGCGTGGCCGAGGCTGTCGTTGACCGTCTTGAACCCATCCAGGTCCGCGAACAGGACCCCGACCGAGTCGCCGACCGCCGAGGCACGGGTTCGCGCCTGGATCAGGCGGTCGACGAAGAGCGCGCGGTTCGCGAGCCCGGTGAGCGGATCGTGGAAGGCTTGGTGCGCGGTCTCCTCGGCGGCCTTCGCGTCGTTCAAGGCGAGGCCGGCGTGCTCGGCGAAGGCGAGGACGGCGTCGCGCTCCATCTCGCTGTAGCGCCGGCCCGGGCGCCGGGTCCCGAGGGAAAGGGCGCCGACCAGCTCGCCGCGCTGGAAGACCGGGGCCGAGATGATCGCCTGCAGGCCGTCCACCGCGATGTTGGGCATCCGGCGCGGATCGGCGCCGTAGTCCTCGACCACGATCGGCCGCCGCTCCTTCACCGCGTGCCCGGTGATGCCGACGCCCAGCGGGGTGCGGCGGATCTGCTCCAGCAACTCGGGCGAGTAGCCGACCGAGGCGACCACCTCGAGCATGGAGCGGTCATCCGGGTCGATCAGGCTGAGGTCGACGAGCTCGTCGCCGAGCAGCTCGCTCGCTCCGTTGACGATCGCATGCAGGACGTCCTCGAGCTCGGCGCGGCTGGCGATCGACCGCTGCAGCATGGTGAGCCTCTCCAGCAGGGTCTGCCGCTCGCGCAGCTCGCCGATCAGGCTGATGCTTCGCAGGGCCAGGGCGAGCACGCGCCCCATTCCGCGCAGCAGATCGGCCTCCTCCTGGGTGAAGCCGTAGCTGCCGATCCGCGCTACCAGCAGCGTGTCGCCGTTCTCCCCGACGTCCGAGCACATCCCCGTGCAGGTGCCGAGGTCGCCGAGCTCGCACTCGAAGCGCGCCTCGCGAGCCGCCTCCACGAGCTCCGCGACCGGCTCCTGCCCGGCCGGGAACCCGATCGAGGCGACCACCTTCCCATCGTCGATCAGGGCGGCCACCTCGGTGTCGATCGCCTCGGCCGCTCGCTCGACGCTTCCGCGCATGGCGTCCCTCTCGTCGGTGAACGAGGTGACCACCGAAAGGAACTCCGCGAGCTGCTGGGTAGTCCAGCTCTCGGCCTGGGACGGCATCAGGACACCGCCAAGACGACGAGGGTCTGGTTGTGGAACCCCGACATCCCGTGGGTCCGCGCGAACTCGCCGTAGGTGTAGAAGCCGGCGACCGGCGCTCCCTCTCCCCGCTCGGCGATCCGAGCGATCTCGTTGCGGATGCCCTCGTCCCCAAGGACCCCGCGCCGCGCGATGCAGTCGAACGCGATCAACCCGAGCGGCTGGTGTCCGTTGAGTGCCCTGAGGGCGTCCTGGCAGGCGCCGTCGGTCGCCTGGAGCACGGAGTCCGCGTCCCCCTCCATGACCCAGACCAGCCCGCCCCGCGGGACCTCGGCGATGCAGATCAGCGACCGGTTCTCGAAGTCGGCCCCGCTGATGAACCGGACGTGGTGCTCCGTGCCGCGGCTGGCGAGGCCCAGCGGGTGGGTGGAGGCGAACGCCGTGAACTCCGCGGGATCGTTGCGCGCGGCGTCTGGCACCTCGAGACGATCGAAGTACACGTCGAGCGCCGGTCGGCCGTCGATCTCGTTGACGCGGTTGTCCTTGGCCGCGGTTACCAGCATCGGCTCCCCCACGCGCTGCCAGCCGTGCCGCACCCCGATCCCAACCGGAGCGTCGGAGGCGATCGCCGCGGCCACCACGGAGTCCGAGAGGATCTCCCCGTCATATATCTGGAGCGTGCGGCGCATGCGCAGGTCGTCTCCGGCGCATCCACCGACGAGCGGCACCCCCGCTCCGACCACGCCGTAGGCGCCGCGCACGATCTCCTGCTGGTCGCCCGCCAGGCCGTCGGTGAGCATCAGGAGGACCTTGTGCTCGCGGTCGCCGGCGGCCGCAACGCAGGACGCGGCGTACGCTCCGGCCCCGCGAAGGTCGCCCGACGCGTTGCGGGCGAGAGAAGTCGCCACATCGAGGCCGTCACCGCCGATCGCGGTCAGGACCACCCCGGCGTCATCCGGGCCCGAGGCGGCGATCTCGCCGGCCGTCGAGCAGCCGATCAGCGCCCCCTCGTCGAGCTGGCTGCGGATTCCCGCGACGAGCGCCTCCAGGTCGTACTCGCAGGAGACGAAGACGATCAGCAGCTTGGGCTCACCGGGCGCGTTCGCCCGTGCCGCGGCCTCGGCCCCGGCGCGCCGTGAATCCTCGGCGCTCGAGTGCCCGACCGCGAACCATCTCTCCTCGGTCCCATTCCTCCCCATGAGCAGCCTCCCCAAGTCGAAGGCCACTCGATTCTAAGAGCGGCTAGGCCGCCTGTGTCGCGGTTCCCAGCAGGGCGTCGAGCTCGGCATCCAAGGCGGCGGAGGGCCGGACGCGGTACTCCGCGCCGAAGCGAAGCCGCCGCGTTCCGTCGCGCGTCTCCATCTCGAGCTCGACCTCGGTGTCGCCGGGGTTGTGGTGGAAGATCGCCTTGAGCTCGTCGATCAGCGCCGGCCCGAACTGCCCCGCGTCGATCTTGATCAGGACCGGGCCCAGGTCGCGTGCCGCGCGGGCGCGGGCGACCTCGTCCTCGGTCGGCTGGAAGACCTCGATCTCCTGCACGAGCAGCTTCGAGTCGCCGCGCTCCTTGTGGTCGAGGCGACCACGAACGACCAGGACCGAGTCGGGGATCACCTGGTCGCCGGCGTCGGCCATCACCTGGCCGAGCACGAGCATCTCCACCTGGCCCTCGACGTCGTCGAGGGTCGCGAACATCATCGGGTCCCCGCGCTTGGTGCGGATCCGCTTGCACTCGGTGACGATCCCGCCGACGGTGACGATCGAGCCGTCGGCCTTCGACTCCAGCTGGGAGAGCGGGCAGTCCACACGGGCGCGGAGCGCCTCCTTCACCTCGGCCAGCGGGTGCGAGGAGAGATAGGTGCCGAGGGTCTCCTTCTCGAGGCGCAGCCGCTCCCGCTTGTCGAACTCCTCGGCCATGATCGGCGCGTGGTGCTGGCGGGAGGGCCCGGACTCGCCGCCGCCGTCGCCGAGGTCGAAGATCGAGGACTGACCCATGCGCGAGTCCTCCTGGGCCTTCTGGCCGAAGGCGGTCGCGGCCGGCAGCGCCTCGAGCATCCCCTTCCGCGAGGCGCCGGTCGAGTCGAGCGCTCCACACTTGACCAGGCACTCGACCGCGCGCTTGTTGACGGCGCGGGTATCCACCCGCTCGCAGAAGTCCCAGATCGACGTGAACTCGCCGCCCTCCTCGCGAGCGTCGAGGATCGCCTGCACCGCGATGTGGCCGACGTTCTTCACGGCGTCGAGACCGAAGCGGATCGAATTCCCTGAGACCACGAAGCCGTGGTCCGAGGTGTTGACGTCGGGCGGCAGCACCTCGATCCCCATCTCGTCGCAACGGTTGACGAAGAACGGGACCTTGTCCTTGGTCGACATCACGGTCGAGATCAGGGCCGCCATGTACTCGGCCGGGTAGTTGGCGCGGAGCCAGGCGGTCCGGTAGGAGATCAGCGCGTAACAGGCGGCGTGCGAGCGGTTGAAGGAGTAGTCCGCCGCGGCCTCCATCAGCGCCCAGAGGTCGCTGGCGACGCGCTTGTCGGTGTTGGAGGCCGCCATCCCCTCGAGGAACTTCTCCTTCATGGTGGCCATCAGGTCGCGCTTCTTCTTGCCGACCGCCTTACGAAGATCGTCCGCCTCGGCCGGGCTGAAGCCGGCCATCTGCTTGGCGATCTCCATGAGCTGCTCCTGGTAGATCACGCAGCCGTAGGTCGCCTCGGTGATCGGGCGCAGGCGCGGGTCCGCGTAGCGGATCGATTCGGGGTCCCGCTTCCCGCGGGCGTAGTCGGGGATGAATCGCATCGCACCCGGGCGGTAGAGGGCGCCGATCGCGACGAGGTCCTGGAACTCGGTCGGCTTCACCTGGCGCAGGGCGTCCCGCATGCCGTCGGACTCGAACTGGAAGACGCCGATCGAGTCCCCGCGGGCGAGCATCTGGAAGGTCTTGGCGTCGTCGAGGGGAATGTCCTTGATGTCGATCCGCTCGCCGCGTGAGCGCTCGATGATCGCGACTGCGTCCTCGATCACATCCAGGTTGCGGAGCCCGAGGAAGTCCATCTTGAGCAGTCCGATCTCCTCGATCGGCCCCATCGAGTACTGGGTGACGGTCTTGTAGGCGCGCTCCGCCTTGCCGTTCCCGTTCCCGTTGGTGGCCCCGCGGTCCTCGGCGAGCTGCAGCGGGACGATCTCCTGGAGCGGCCGATCCGCGATCACGACGGCGGCGGCGTGGATCGAGTGGTTGCGGACGATTCCCTCGAGGCCCTGCGCCGTCTCGATGATCCGGCGGGCGTCGGAGTCCGAGTCGTAGGTCCGCTTCAGCTCCTCCCCGGGCTTCAAGCACTCCTCGAAGCTCGGGCTGCGGCCCATGATCGGCTCGGGGATCTGCTTGGCCAGTCGGTCGCCGGCGGCGTAGTCGTAGCCGAGCACGCGCGCCGCGTCGCGGGTCGCCGCCCGCGGCGCCATCTTGCCGAAGGTGATGATCTGGGCGACGCACTCGCGCCCGTACTTGTCGGCGACGTAGCGGATCACCCGCTCGCGGCCGCGGACCGAGAAGTCGATGTCGATGTCCGGCATCGACTTGCGGCCCGGGTTCAGGAAGCGCTCGAAGAGCAGATCGTTGGCGAGCGGGTCGAGGTCGGTGATCTCGAGCCCGTAGGCGACGATCGAGCCGGCCGCCGAGCCACGGCCGGGGCCCACCGCGATCCCGTGCTCCTTGGCGTACTTGACGAAGTCCCAGACGATCAGGAAGTAGGACTCGAAGCCCATCTCCGAGATCACCCCGAGCTCGAACCCCAAGCGCTCCATCGCCTCGGCCGGGATCGGATCGCCGTAGCGGAGCCGCAGCCCCTCGAGGGCGAGCTCGCGGAGCATGTGCCCGGGCTCGGTGCCCTCCGGGGTCGGGAAGCGCGGCAGGAGGAGCTGGCCGAGCTGCATCTCGACCTCGCAGCGCTCAGCGATCTCGAGGGTGCTGGCGACCGCCTCGGGCATGTCACCGAAGGAGTCCGACATCTCCCGCGGGCTCTTCAAATAGAACTCGTTGGTGTCGAAGCGGAGCTTCGGCTGCTCGATCGTCGACTTGGTCTGGACGCAGAGCAGGGCGGCGTGGGAGTCGTAGTCCTCGCGGCGGAGGTAGTGGACGTCGGCGGTCGCAACCAGGGGCCGGCCGAGCTCGCGGGCGACCCGCACGATCCCCTCGTTCGCCTTGTCCTGCTCGGTCACGCCGTTGCGCTGAACCTCGAAGTAGACCTGCTCGGGGCCGAACGCCTGGATCAGGTCGTCGACGTGGGCGCGGGCGTCAGCGGGGCGGTCCTCGACCAGGCGGCGGCAGAACCGGGACTGGAGGCAGCCGGTGAGGGCGATCACTCCCTCGGAATGGGCCGAGAGCAGCTCCATGTCGACGTTCGCCTTGCCGCGCGAGAAGCCCTCGAGGAAGCCCGCGGAGCTGAGCTTGACGAGGTTGCGGAAGCCCGCCTCGTTCGAGGCGAGCAGGGTGAGGTGGTTGCGCTCGTAGCGAGGCTGGGTCGGGGTGACGTTCCGGTCGTCGACCAGGTAGGCCTCGACGCCGATGATCGGGTTGATCCCGGCGGCCTTGCAGGCCTTGTAGTGCTCGACCGACCCGTTCATCACGCCGTGGTCGGTGAGGCCGAGCGCCGGCATCTCGAGCTCGGCGGCGCGGGCGGCGAGCTTGTCGATCTTGCAGGCCCCGTCGAGCAGCGAGTATTCGCTGTGGACGTGCAGGTGGACCGCTCCCGGGCTCACCCGTCGATCATGCCTGTGCGGGCGGACAGAGTCGCTACGAAACAGGCACGGAATCGGCGCGGATCCCGCACCTGCCGGACAAATCCTGGCCCGTGGCGACTTACCGACCTACGGGGGTAGGTAAGTCGCCAAGGGACCTACATCACCAGGTCTCGGGCCTGCCCTCCTCGTACAGCCAAGCCTGGAAGAACTGATCCAGGTTCTGTCCGCTCTCCTGCTCGGCGAGGTCGATGAAGTCGGCGGTCGTGACGTTGCCGTACTTGTTGTTCGCGTACCAGTCGCGCAACGTGGCGAAGAAGGTCGCATCGCCGACCTTCTCGCGCAGCGCCTGCAAGGTCATCGCCCCGCGGTCGTAAACGGGCGTATGGAAGAGCTGACTCGGATGCTGGAGCGCTGCCGGAGCGGGGAACCAGAGCTCCTCGAAGAACGGATCGTCCTCAGGGACCCCGTAGAGCTCGTCGAACACGTCCGCCGCCGGGGTGCCTCCGTGCAGCTCGGCGTAGATCCACTCCGAGAACGTCGCGAATCCCTCGTTCAGCCAGATGTCGGGCCAGTACGCCAGCGTCACCGCGTTCCCGAACCACTGGTGGGAGATCTCGTGAACCACGGTGCTCGCGCCCGGGATGCGGTGGTAGTTCGGCCGCGTCTGCGACTCGAGCGCATAACCGACGTCGGGCGCCCAGTCGATGATGCCCCCGCCGCTGTCGAACGGATACGGACCGTAGAGGCTCGAGAAGAACGAGATGATCTCCGGCTGCGGGTCGAGCCGCTGGAAGGCGAGCGTCGGATTCGGCGGATCCGTGCGAAGCCGCCGCGTATTCGGGTCGACCGCGTCGTAGAAGGGCAAGCCGTTCGCGCTGTAGAAGTCGGTCAGGAACTCGCCGTTGGTCGCGGTCGCCAGATACGGCGCCATCGGGTTGTTCTCCGCCCACCGCCAGGTCGTCCGGCCGCCGGCGGTGACCGGATCGCCCAGCAGCTCTCCGTTGGCGATCGCCTCCTGGCCGGCGGGCACGCTGATCGTGAAGTCGTAGGTCGCCTTGTCCCGCGGGGTGTCGTTCACCGGGTACCAGCCCGGCGAGCCCTGCGGCTCGTTGACGACGAAGGCTCCGTCATCGGTTGGGATCCAGCCCTCGATCGACTTGTCCGGGTCCTTGATCGGCTTCGGCTTCCCCGAGTAGACGACCTCCACGGTGAACGGCGAGCCGGCGTTCAGACGTGGAGTCGGGCTGATCGCGAGCTCCTGCTGGCCGGGCCGAGCGATGCTGGCCGGAGCTCCGTTGACGGTGACGCTCGAGACGGCGTAGAAATCCCGCAGATCGAGGTCGAAGCGCCGCAGATTCTCGGTCGCGGTCGCCTGGATCACGGCCCGGCCGCTGAGGAGGTTGGCGGGCTGGTCGTAGTCGATCGTGAGCGAGTAGTGGCTCACGTCGTAGCCGCCGTTGCCGGCCTGCGGGAAGAACGGATCCCCGGAGCCGTCCGAGCCCGCGACGTATGCCTGACCCGCGGCCGACGGAGCGATCGCAAGCAGCGCGATCGTCGTACTCGTGCACACCAACCCCAGCTTCTCCCTGAGCACAGCTGACCTCCTCATCCGTGACTTCGTCTGCTGTAAACGGCACCGTACTCAAAATGAGGGTTGGCGTCACGCGACTCCGACTTCGGCAAGGATTAGAGACGTGATCTGGCTGCTGAGGCACGG
>JBKPLC010000140.1:0-13540 GCA_046731495.1 Actinomycetota bacterium
CCAGCTCGCAGCCCCATCGCTGCGCGCATTCCCTCGCGGCCCTTTGGACGGCCTCGAGCATCCGCGCCAGGGCCTCCGCGTCGGGGTTGCGGAGGTCGACCAGCATCGAGGCACGGCCGGGCACCGCGGTCGCGATCCCCGGCTCGAACTCGATCGCGCCCACCGTTCCGACCCCGCCCTCAGCGCGGGCGATCTCTTCCACCCGCAGCGTCGTCTCGGCCGCGGCGAGGCCGGCGTCCCGGCGCGCGTCCATCGGCGTCGTCCCCGCGTGGGAGACGCGGCCGTTGAAGCGCAGCCGGTGCCGCTCGACGCCGACGCAGCCGCTCACGGCCGCCGCGCGAATCCCCTCGGCCTCGAGGATCGGGCCTTGCTCGATGTGGAGCTCGAGGTAGGCGTCGATCCGCTCCAGCCGCGAGCCGCTCTCGAGGACGCGCTCCAGATCGACGCCGTTCTCGGCGAGCACGCCGGGCGCCCGGCGACCTTCCGCATCCCGAGCCGTCGCCAGCTCCTCGGGATCGAAGGTCCCGGCGGCGCAGGAGCTGCCGAAGAGGCTGCGGCCGAACCGCGCGCCCTCCTCATCGGCCCAGTCGATCAGCGCGAGCGCCTTCGGCGGCGCCTCCCCTAGGCTCGCCCAGGCCCGCAGCACGCCGAGCGCGCCCATCACGCCGAGCGCACCGTCCAGCCAGCCCCCGTCGGGAACCGAGTCGAGGTGCGAGCCCAGGGCGAGGGCGGGCTCCCGATCGCCCGGCAGATACACCCAGGCGTTGCCGGCCTCGTCGACCTCGGGCTCCAGGCCGATCTCGGCGAGGAGCTCGCGCAGGAACTCGCGAGCGGCGCGCCAGCCCTCGCTCCAGCAGAGCCGCTGCGCCCCCTGATCGTCGCCGGTCCGCCTCTGGAGCTCGCGCAGGTCGGCGATCACGCGCCGCGCGTCGATCGCCGGTCCCTCGCCCGAGCTCAAGCCAAGCGCTCCCGCCTCAGCGCCTGACCGAGGCAGTGAGCGCCGCCGCCGCCGAGGGTGAACATGTCGAGGTCGACCTCGATCACCTCGATGCCGCGCGAGCCGAGCGCCTCGTTGAGCTCGCCCGCCCCGGTCGCCGAGATCACTCGCTCGCCGCCCAGGGAGATCGCGTTGACGCCCAGCGTGAAGGCCTGCTCCGCGCTCACGTCAATCAGGTCGAATCCCTTGCCGCGCAGCCACTGCACGACGGCCGCCGGCAGCACCTCCGCACAGACCGCCGCGAGCTTCTCCCCCAGGACGGCCACCAGGACGTCGACGTGGACGTAGCGCTCCGGGATGGGCTGCACGCGGGCCTCCCAGCCGTCCTCGCTGAACCAGCCGGCCAGCTGGACGGCCGCCGCCTCCTGGGTCCGGGTCTCGCCCGCGCCGATCAGCACGGTTCCGGGCTCGACGATCATCACGTCGCCGCCCTCCAGCGACCCGGCGGTGATCATCGCCCGGATCGGGATGCCCTGCTCCTGGTGGAACCGGATCACCGGCGCGTACTCGCCGCGCCGCCAGTACTGGGCGAGCTGGGTGACCACCGTCCCGTTGGGGCCCATCGCGCTCGAGTCCCGGGCGAACACCTGATAGGGAAGCGCCGGATCCGGCTCGAGGAAATGGCAGCGCACGCCCGCCGCCTCGTAGGCCGACACCATCGAGGCGTGCTGCTTCGCCGCCAGCTCGGCGTCGTAGGTGAAGCCCGCGTCCAGCGTCGCCCGGCTGATCGCGCTGGTGGGCAGCCAGCGGAAGTGATCCGGCCGGCAGAGCAGCACGTCCAGCAGCCGGCCGTGCTCGGAATCGACTCCCCAGGCGGGCTCCGCGGTCACTCGGACACGACCCGGATCGTCTTCAGTGACCGGTCGCTCGCGCCCCGCACCAGCCCGCCGTGGGCGAGCGAGTCGGCGATGTAGTGGAGCGTTGGGCCGGTCAGCCGCTCACCCGGCAGCACGTTGGGGACGCCGGGCGGATAGGCGGCCAGCGACTCCGCCGCGATCCTGCCCTCGGCCGTCTCGAAGGGCACCACGTCCTGAGGACCGAGAAACGCATCGCGCGGAGAGAGCTCGAGCGGCCCCCAGGGCGGCGGCTCGGCGAAGGCGCGGCGGCTCTCCACGTCGCCGGGGCCGATCTCGTCCACCGCGTGCTGGAGCCCCTGGACCACCCGGTCCGCGGCGGCCGCCGGGTCGGTCTCACCCATCCCGAAGACGGCGACGATCACGTTCTCGGAGAAGAGCTCGAGCACGATGTCGTCCCTCTCCCTCATCAGCTGGGCGATCCTATGACCGGTCGCGCCGGTGCCCCGGACGTCGACCGAGAGGCGAAGCGGGTCCCAGGACGCGACGCTGTCGCGGCCGGCGAGCCGCTCGTCGAGCACGTCCAGGCCGGGGATCTGCCGGATCCGCTCGCGCGTACGGGCGAGCGTCTCGATCGTCTCGTCCAGGAGCTCATGACCGCGGGTCGCAGCGAGCCGCCTCGCGGCGTCGAGCGAGGCGGTGAGCAGGGCGTTCG
Source organism: Actinomycetota bacterium (assembly GCA_046731495.1). GTDB lineage: Bacteria > Actinomycetota > Thermoleophilia > Solirubrobacterales > 70-9 > DASUPK01. The sequence continues at coordinate 2,507 of JBKPLC010000140.1, forward strand.
GGCTCGTCGACTCGACAAGCGTCACCGAGCGGTCGATGATGTCGTCGTCGAGTCGGCTGCCGGTGCCGAGGTGGAGCATCGCCGACTGGGTGAGGCTGCCGACGATCTTGTGGGTGCTGGATAGGACCAGATCCGCCCCGCTACGGAGGGCGCCCTTCGGCAGCGCGTCGTGGAAGTAGAGATGCGAGCCCCAGGCCTCGTCGACGACCAACGGGACGTTCCGGGCGTGAGCGACGTCAGCGAGCTCGTCGATGCGCGCGACCGCGCCGAAGTACGTGGGCGAGACCAGCATCGCCGCCACCGCGTCCGGTTCGGACTCGAGGGCGGCGTCGAGCGCCTCGGGCTTGACGCAATGGGCGATGCCGAGCTCCCGGTCGATCTCCGGGGAGACGAAGGCCGGCGTCATCCCGGAGAGGACCAGCCCGTCGATCGTCGAGGAATGGACGTTTCGCTGGACCACGACCCGCCCACGGTGGGGCGGCCCGGTGGCGAGCTCGCCCATCGCGTGCGCCAGGGTCATGCAGATCGCGTGGTTGCCGCCCGACGCCCCGTTGACCAGGAACCAGCTCCTCTGTGCGCCCCAGGCGTCCGCGGCCAAGCGCTGGGCGCGCTGAAAGGGGGTGGGCTCCGGGCCGACGTCGATCCCCTCGATGCTGGGAGGCACGTCGTGCAGGACCGCGGCCTCCCCCAGAGCCGCGATCAGGCCGGGATCGGCCCCGAGTCCCTTGTGACCCGGGATGTGAAAGCGCCCGGGGTGCCGGGCGACGTAGGCGACGACAGCGTCGAGATAGGGAGCTTCCTGCTGATCCGGCATCCGGCCCGAGTCTATTTGGGGCGGCAGGCCGCCCTAGGAACCGAAAATCGGCAAGGCGGGGTAGGACGGCCAGGGGGAGAAGGAAACCGACCGCCCTATCCGCCCGCCTGCGCCGAGGCTGAAACCCGGCGGAGGCGAGGCATCTGAATATGTGGGCGGGCGCCGGAGTAGGGGGTCTCCGAACGCCCGCCCGCTGCCTCGACTCAAAAGCCAGGGTACCCCACGCCTGAACTAAGTAAACCTGGGTATTCAGCGCTTCTTCGCAGCGACCGCTCGTTGCAGCTGACTCTTGTTCATGCTGGAGCGACCGTCGATCTTCAGCCGCCTCGCCTGGTTGTAGAGCTGCTCCTTCGTCTGGCCCTTGGGGCGATTCGTGCCCGAGCGCTGACCGCCTCGCCGCGACGGCGAGGCGCCGCTGGTGGAGCTGCGCGACCGGGTCCGTGACTCGCCCGAGCGGGCGCGGTTCTTGTTGACGGTGCGCGCGGCCATCTCCTTGGCGCGTGATGCCGATGCGCCGCGCCTGCGCGCGCCCCGCTTGATCTTCTCGTATTGGCGGGCACGCTTTGTGCCCTTCTTGACGCCACGCGGTGGCATGAAAATCACTCCTTGCTTCGAGGGATAGAGGCCCGTCAGGCGGTCGCTACCCGGCGCTCGGGGGAGCAAACGGCGGTTTGCCCCTCCCGGAAAGATGGGTAGTGAGCCACGGTGGGAGCTACCGTTGGTGGGCGAACCGGTTGCGTAACTCGGGTCGTGCAATGGACGCTCTAACCCCTGGGACGCCAGCCTCGAGGCGTGGACGCCGATGAGGGAAAGCGCCTCGGCAGATATTCAGATGAACCAAACCCCATCTCCCGGGCCCGAGGAGCAGCTGCTGGGCGAGCGCCGCCTTCTGGAGCGCTATGCGCGCGACCGATCGCCCACCGTGCGAGAGGAGCTGGTCGATCGGTTCATGCCTCTGGCCAGGCGCCTGGCCGCCCGTTACGCCGGCGGGGCGGAGCCGTTCGATGACCTGGTGCAGGTCGCGAGCGTCGGGCTGGTCAAGGCGATCGATCGCTTCGACCCGGAGCGCGGCACCGCGTTCTCGACCTTCGCGGTCCCCACGATCCTCGGCGAGCTCAAGCGTCACTTCCGCGACCGGGGCTGGTCCGTCCACGTCCCCCGCGACGTCCAGGAGCGCATCCTCAAGGTCGAGCGCGCCATGGCGGAGCTGCCGGCGAAGCTGGGACACGCACCGACCGTCCACGAGATTTCCACCCGGATCGAGGCCACGGACGAGGAGGTCCTGGAGGCGATGCATGCCGCCCAGGGCCATCACGCGGTCTCGCTGGACGCCACCTCCACCATGGGCGACGGCGACGAGCCGGGGCCGCTGCGCGATCGGATCGGCGAGGAGGACCTCTCCTTCGACACCGTGGAGTACGGCGAGGCGATCGCCCCAGTGCTCGCGGAGATCTCCGACCGGGACCGGACCGTGCTCCACCTGCGCTTCGTCGAGGACATGACCCAGAGCGAGATCGCCGAGCGTGTCGGCGTTTCGCAGATGCACGTCTCGCGCATCCTGCGCGCGACCATCGAGAAGCTCAGGCAGCGGATTCCCGAAGAGGAGTGAGGAAGCGCTAGCTAGCGCGTCACCTCGAAGACGAGGAACTCGGCCTCCTCGCCCTCGGGGGTCTCGCCCTTGGTGACCTCCATGGAGTTCGCCAGGTCCTTCAGCGAGCCGGCGCCGGGCAGGTCCATCTCGGCGAGCAGCTTCTCGCCCGCTCCGGAGACAAGCGGACCGACCCGCACCTCCAGCCTGCCGGTGTCGTCCTTGATCGAGAGCGCGACCCGGCCGTCCGAGAAGTTCCCTCCCTGCGAGGAGGAGACGGCGTCCCCGAGGAGGACGGTGTCCGAAAGCCGGTCGACCGAGAACTCCGCCCGGGCCGCGAGGGCGCCGATCACTCTGGCGAGCACCGGGCGAACCATCACGCCGGGGGTGATCGCCATCGCGAGCTCCTCCGGCCGCTCGACGGGGGTCCCGTTGTTGCTGAATTCCTGTGGCGTGTAGCTGAACCGGATCGTGGTGCGGCTGCCCTGGCCCGCGCCGCCGCTGATCTCGAAGCTGTCGGAGAGCGCCGCGATCAGCGGGAGGCCGAGGCCGAGCGACGCGTCGCCTTCAATCGCTCGGGGCCGGAAGCCGTGGCCCTCGTCGGCGACTTCGATCTCCAGCTCGCCCTCGCCTGGCTCGGCCGAGACCAGCATGGGGCCCGGCACCTCGTCGTAGGCGTGCAGGACGACGTTGTTGCAGGCCTCGCTGACGACGGTCTTCAGGTCGGCGATCCGCGACCCTGGGAGGCCCAGGGCCTCGCCCAAGCCGGCCACGGCCTGACGGACGACCATGACGTTCTCGGCAGTCGCTGGAAGCGTCAGCCGAAGCTCGGTCGGGGTCACGTCGGAGGCCCGGAGTTGCCCGAGGCCGCCGCGAAGGCGTCCTCCCGCCGGGCGTGCACGGGGAGCTCCGCTCGGAGCCCGGTGACCTCGAGGACCCGTTCGACCGCGTCCGCGCCGTTCGAGTGCACGACCGCGAATCCGACGTCCCTGTCGGCCGCGCGACGGCGGCCATCCAGGATCACGCCGAGGATCGATGAATCGATGAAGGTGGCGGGTGAGAGATCGATGACGGTGATGGCGCCCTCATCCAGCAGCGAATCTAGTCGGCGCCGAAGGTTCGGAGCTGTGCTCAGGTCATGCTCGCCGGAAATCGTCAGCACTGCCAGTCCTGCGTCGGTTCTTTCGAGCGCGAGCTCCCCCGTTCGCACATCGGCGGAAATACCTCGAAGCGGGACGACTCAAACCTCCTGCTCAGGACGCACCGACGCCATCCGCTCTGCGCGCTTCTGCTGCCAGAGCACGAAGCAGATCGCCGTGACGGTGAGCGCGAACAGCATCGTCGCGAGCACGTTGACCTGAACGGGAATGCCCCGCAGGTGTGCGCCGAAGACGTAGATGGGGAACGTCTCCGTCGTCCCCTTGTTGAAGTCGGAGACGATGAAGTCATCCACCGAGAGCGCAAAAGCGAGCAGCGCCGCCCCGAGGATCCCCGGTCGCAAGAGCGGGAAGGTGACGAATCGGAACGTCTCGATCGGGGTCGCCCCCAGGTCCGCGGCGGCGTCCTCGATGCTCCGATCGAAGCCGATCAACCGCGAGCGGACCACGACCACGACGAAGCTGATGCAGAACATTACGTGGGCGATCAGCAGGCTGGTGAAGCCAAGCGCGATGCCGTAGATCAGGAACAGCGAGAGCAAGGATGCCCCCATCACGATCTCGGGGGTGGCCATCGGCAGGACGAGCAGAAGGTTCGAGACGCGTCGGCCGAAGAACCGATACCGGACGAGCGCGAGCGCCATCAGCGTCCCGATCGCTGTAGAGATGATCGTCGCGAGCGCCGCCAGCCGGAAGGACGTCAGCAGCGCCTCGTTCAGGTCCGGGATGGCGAAAGCATGCTCCCAGTACTTGAGCGTGAACCCGTTGTTGATTGCGAACGCGAGGTGGTCCCTGTTCTGGGAGGCATCGGCGAACGAAAAGACCGCGATCACGGCGATCGGGATCAGCATGTAGGCGACCGCGAACCCCGCGTAGATCTTGAACCCGTTCCGCTTCACCCACGACCAGACAGAGCTCGGGGCCGCTGCGATCGAAGGTCTCGCCGTCGCGGTAGCGGACTCCATTCGCTACTTCACCTCCTCCTCGCTGCCGACGAAGGCCTCCGTCCCGGCGAGCCGGATGTAGATGAAAACGATCGTGAGCACCACGGCCATCATCAGGAAAGAGAGCGCGGCGGCCTTGGGATAGTCGCTCTGCTCCAGGTAGGTGGACTGGATCTTGTTGCCGATCATGGTGTTTTTGGCACCGCCCAGGAACTCGGCGTTGATGTAGTCGCCGGACGCCGGGATGAAGGTCAGCAGCACCCCCGCGATGACGCCCGGCATGGTCAGTGGCAGGGTGACCCTCAGGAAGGCCTGTCTGGACGACGCATAGAGGTCCTTGCCGGCCTCGATCAGGGAGGTGTCGATCCGCTCGAGGCTGGCGTAGATCGGCAGGATCATGAAGGGCAGGAAGTTGTAGGTGAGCCCTGCGATGACCGCACCGGACGTTGCCAGTACGCGACCGTCGTCCGGGATGATCTGGAGCGACTTGAGGATGCTCACGATCGGGCTGTCGTCCGCGAGGATCGTCTCCCAGGCGACGGTCCTGATCAGGTAGGTGGTGAAGAAGGGCGCGATCACCGCGAACAGCAGCGGAAGGCGCCAGCGCGGATTGACCTTGAGCGCGATCGCGTAGGCCAGCGGGTAGGCGATCAGCAGCGCGATGATCGTTGCCGATCCCGCGTAGAAGAAGGTGCGAAAGATCTGCTCCCCGCGGCCGGCGAGGGCATCCGAGTAGTTGGAGAACTCCCAGCTGAACGTGAACCCCTGTGCGGTGTTCGGCACCCCAGAGCGGAGCGACATCTCCGCCATGAAGTACATGGGGACCACGAAGAACACGATCAGCCAGATCGCGCCGGGCGCGAGCAGCCCGTAGGGGATCAGGCGCCGGCCAAGGGTCGCAGAGCGTTGCCGCTTCCGCATCGGGTCGTTCCTTGGCCGGCGCCCTTCTTCGGTCAGCCCGAGACCACCTCCTGGAAGGCCGCCTCGACGTCGGCGACGTCCTGTGGGTCACCGGGCGGGTTCGGGTCCTCGGAGCATGGCGCGATCTCCGCCTCGGTCGGGAAGATCTTCGGGTCGCTGGCGACCTTCGGGTCCTCCTTCTGGAGAATCGGCCGCACGCCGTTGACAGGCGTCACGTACTGGACGTAATCCGTGATCTTTGCCGCGTTCGCCGGCGTGTACGCGAAGTTCAAGAACGCGTACGCCGCGGGCGTGTTAGGCGCACCGACCGGAATGACGGCCTGATCGAAGAACAGGTCGCAGCCGTCTGTCGGCCTGCGCCACTCGGCGTTCTCATTCCCGATCAGGGAGCCGTCGCCGGACCACCCAATCGCGGAGACGATGTTCCCGCTGGTCAGGTCCTCGGTGTACTCGTTGCCGGTGAACTGGCGAATCTGGCCCGAATCGCGTGCTGCGCGGAGCTTGTCGATCGCCGCGAGCCAGTCGTCCTTCGTGGCGTCATCGGGATCCTTCCCCATGCTCTGCAGGACGAGCGGCACGGTGTCGCGCATCTCGGTCAGCATCGTGACCTTGCCCTTGTACTTCGGGTCGAACAGGTCGGAGACCGAATCGATCTCGGGCGCCTTGGCGGTGTCGACCCAGATGCCGGTCTGGCCACCCTGCCAGGGAATCGAGAACTTGCGGTCGGGATCCGTCGTGGACTTCTCGAACTGCGGCAGGATGTTCTGGAACACCGTCGGCAGGTCCGCGTGGTTGAGCTCCTGCAGGTAGCCGAGGTCGTACATCCGCTTCGCCATCCAGTCGGTCACGACGAAGAGGCTGCGTCCGCCCGAGCTCCCCTGGTCCAGCTGCGGCTTCAGCTTGTTGAAGAAGACGACGTTGTCGTTGACGTCTTCCTTGTAATCGGTCTTGAGACCGGTCTGTGCGTCGAAATCCTGAATGGTGGTCTTCGGGTCGACGTAGCCCGGCCAGTTCGAAATCAGCACAGAGCCGCTGGCCGGCCCACCCTTGGCGACTGTTACGTCGCCGGCATTTCCCCCGCCGACGTTGTCGCCGCCTCCGCAGGCGGCCAGGACGACCGCGGCCACCAGCGTCCCGCCCGCTGCGGCCAATGCGCGGAATCTCCTCTTGCTCGTCACCTTTCCCTCCTCATTGGATTCGTTCAAGCCGTTTCCGCGGTCCCGCTCAGATCGGGTCGCTCCTCGGCGTCCTCCTCGGAGCGCTCTCCCGTCGGGACGGCGCCGTTTGTGTCGGACTCCCTGACCACGTGCATGTGGGCGGGCGCCCAAGAAAGCTTCACGTTCACACCGCCGCCCGGCAGCTGCTGCCGGTCGGCCTCGTCGGTGTTGGGGACTAGGACGGTCATGCGGACATCGCCATCGAGCCGCACGATCAGCTGGGTCGAGGTGCCGAGGTAGAGCGAGCTCTCGACCAGGCCCTCGACCGTCGGCTCGTCGCGCCCGCCGCTGCCGAGGTAGAGCTTCTCTGGCCGGACTACAGCGTGGCAGCGCTGCCCTGGGTTGAACCCATCCACGTCGGTGCTCACCTTGACGCCGCTGTCGAGCTCGACCTCGCCGTTCTGGCCGGTCTTGCGGACCGTCCCCGGCATCAGATTGGAGACGCCGATGAAGCCGGCGACGAAGGTGGTCTCGGGCCGGTCGTAGACCTCCTCCGGATCCCCGATCTGCTCGATCCTGCCGTGGTTCATCACGGCGATCCGGTCGGACATCGTCAGCGCCTCCTCCTGGTCATGAGTGACGTAGACGAAGGTGATCCCGACCTCGCGCTGGATCGTCTTGAGCTCGACCTGCAGCCGCTTGCGCAGCTTCAGGTCGAGGGCGCCGAGCGGCTCGTCGAGCAGCAGGACCCGCGGCCGGTTGACAAGGGCGCGCGCGAGCGCGACGCGCTGCTGCATGCCACCGGAGAGTTGGTTGGGGCGGCGGTTGGCCTCCGTCGCGAGTCCCACCCGCTCGAGCTCCTCTCGGACGCGACGCTCGATCTCGGACTTGTCCACCCCCTTGCGCTTCAGCCCGAACGCGACGTTGTCCTTCACGTCCAGGTGTGGAAAGAGGGCGTAGCTCTGGAAGACGGTGTTGGTGGGCCGCTTGTGCGGGGGGGTGCCGAGCATGTCGACGTCGTCGATCATCAGCCGCCCGCCCGTGACCTCCTCGAAACCGGCGATCATCCGCAGCGTCGTCGTCTTGCCGCAGCCGCTGGGGCCGAGCATCGTGAAGAACTCGCCCTCCGCGATGTCGAGATCGATCGCGTCCACCGCGGTCACGTCGCCGAATCGCTTGGTGACGGACTCGAGGACGACGCAGGGGCCGCCCTTCCTAGTGGGCGTTGGTGCGACCGACGTACTCTCCAACTCGTCTCCTTCCCCGACCGGCCAGGGATTGGCCACCGCGGATGCCCGAGCCTAGGAACCGCGCCGATGTGTCGCAAGGGGCGAAAGCCCTAAAAGCGGGGCCCGGGCTTATACACCGTGTACAACTTACTAGCGAGGGATTTAACACAACTCCGCTTGTGGGCCTGGACGGCCCGGGGTAGCTTTGTACGGGGAGGCTAGAGAGAACGGAGGACACGGATGGCAGCACCGACGAGCGCCCCGGGAACGGCTCAGGCTGATTCGACCGCGCTTCAGGAGCAGGCGCAGCGGCATCTCTGGATGCACTTCACTCGGATGGGCTCCTTCGGGCCCGAGCACGAGGTCCCGATCATCGTCAAGGGTGACGGCTGCTACGTCTGGGATGACCACGGCAATCGCTATCTCGACGGTCTCTCGGCGCTCTTCTGCGTCAACTCCGGCCACGGTCGCACCGAGCTGGGCGACGCGATGGCGGCCCAGGTGCGGGAGCTCGACTTCATCACGGTCTGGAGCTACGCCCACCCGAGGGCGATCGAGCTGGCCGGCAGGATCGCCTCGCTCACGCCCGGCGATCTGAACCACGTCTTCTTCACCAACAGCGGCTCGGAGGCCGTTGAGTCCGCGATCAAGCTCGCTCGCGCCTACCACCGCGCCAGGGGCAACGGCCAGAAGATCAAGCTGGTCGCCCGCGAGATCGCCTACCACGGCACCACCCTGGGAGCGCTGTCGGCGACGGGCATCCCGGCGCTGCGCAGCGTCTTCGAGCCGCTTACCCCCGGCGGGATCCACGTTCCCAACACCAATAGCTACCGCTGGCCCGCTGACCGGGATCCGCTGTGGGCGGCCGACCAGATCGAGGAGGCGATTGAGTTCGAGGGCCCCGAGACCGTCGCCGCCGTGATGCTCGAGCCGCTTCAGAACGCTGGCGGATGCCTCCCGCCGCAGGATGGCTACTTCCAGCGGGTCCGTGAGATCTGCGACCGACACGATGTCCTGCTGATCTCCGACGAGGTGATCTGTGCGTGGGGTCGCCTCGGTGAGTATTTCGGCTGTCAGCGCTACGGCTATCAGCCCGACGTGATCACCGTGGCGAAGGCGCTGACCAACGCGAACATCCCGATGGGAGGGATGATCGCCTCCGATCGGGTCTATGAGCCCTTCGCCGAGGACAAGGCGATGTTCGCCCACGGCTCGACCTTCGCCGGCCACCCCGTCGCGGCCGCCGCGGCGATGGCCAACCTCGACATCTTCGAGCGCGAGGACCTCAATGCCCACGTCCGTGAGAAGCAGGACGAGTTCCGATCGGCGCTCGAGTCGCTCTACGACATCCCGATCGTCGGCGACGTTCGCGGCGACGGCTACTTCTACGCGATCGAGCTGGTCAAGGACCAGGAGACGAAGGAGTCCTTCGACCACGAGGAGTCCGAGAGCCTGCTCCGAGGGTTCCTCTCCGGAGAGCTCTACCGCCGCGGGTTGATCTGCCGCGCCGACGACCGCGGTGATCCGGTCGTACAGCTCTCGCCGCCGCTGATCGCCGACACGGAGCAGTTCGAGGAGATCGTGGACGTCCTTCGCCCGACCCTCGAGGAAGCAGCCCGGCGCGTAGGTCGGGGCAGCGCGGAAGCCCAGGCCCGCCCAGGGGCCCGCCTAGGACACTGATGCTCACCGTCGAGAGCCTCACCTCCGAGCTCGGCCTCAAGGTCGCCGCCGGGGGCGACGGTGCGGCGGAGAGCGAGATCCGCTGGGTCCACATCACCGAGCTGCTGGACCCGACGCCCTGGCTCTCGGGCGGCGAGCTCCTGCTCACCACCGGCATCCGCCTCGATTCGGCGGAGAGACAGCGCAAGTTCATCCGCCTGCTCGCCGAGAACGGCGTCGCCGGCCTCGGCTTCGGGACCGGTTTCGACCACGCCAAGGTGCCGAAGGCAATGATCTCCGCGGCGAACGAGGCCGGGTTCCCGGTCTTCGAGGTGCCGTACGAGACGCCGTTCATCGCGATCACCGAGGCGGCCTTCAGCCGCCTGGTGAACGAGCAGTACGACGTCCTCTCCCGCGGGATCGCGGTGAACGAGCGCCTCGAGCGACTGGTCCTGCAGGGCGGTGGGCTCAACGAGATCGCCCGGGAGATCGCGGCGGCAATCGGCGGCAGCTCGGTTGTCCTCGACGCCCGCGGCGAGGTGCTCGCCAGCGGCGGGCGCAAGCTCCCCGAATACCTGCTCGACGCGATCCGGTCGGAGGTCCAGCCGCGCGGCACCGCGGCCGCGCCATTCGTCCCCAACCAGTCGGACCTGCGCGGCCGCGCCCTGGCCCACCCGGTCTCGCCGCGCGCGGGCGCGGCCGAGGCCTGGCTCGTCGTGGTCAGGCGCTCCGGCGAGCTGGGCGACTTCGAGCGGCTCTGCGTGCAGCAGGCGGCGATCGTGGTGGCGCTCGAGCTGATGCGTGAAAGGGTGGCCAGGGAGACGGAGCGCAGGCTCTCGGGCGAGGTGCTCGCCGCGACCCTCTCGGGCCGCCTGGCGGCGGACGACGTGCGGGATCGCCTGGCGCCCTTCGGTATCGGCGAGAGGGCGGCGGTGCTCGCCTTCGAGCTCACCGATCCTTCGGCGGCCGAGCCGACCCTCGCCGAATTCCTCTCCGCCCAGAACCGCCCGGCTCTGGTCGCTCCGCATCCCGCCGGTCGCCGCGAGCTCCTCTGCGCGGTGGTCGACGGCAGCAAGGGCGATCCGATCGAGCTCGCCGCAGAGGCCCGGCAGGCGCTCGAGACAGCGCACGGCTCCACCCGCGCCTCCACGAGCCGCGCCCTGCCGACCGAGCGCGTCCGTCACTCCTTCCACGAGGCGCGCTGCGCCCTCGAGGCCACCGGCTTCTCCAACGGCGCGGCGCCGGACGTCGCCTCTCACCGCGACCTGGGCGCCTTCACGCTGCTCCTCTCCGTTCAGGACACGGAGGCCCTCAGGCTGTATTGCGAGAGCGTGCTCGGGCCGATCGAGGACTCCGACGAGCGCTACGCCGGCGAGCTGCTTCGCTCTCTCGAGGCCTACATCGACCGCAACGGCCACTGGGAGCGCGCCGCCAGCGATTGCTACTGCCATCGCCACACGCTGCGCTATCGGATCAAGCGGATCGAGGAGCTCACCGGCCGCGATCTGAGCCGGGCGAACGACCGGGTGGAGCTCTGGCTCGCCCTTCGCGCCAAGGAGCTGATC
>JBKPLC010000141.1:0-5113 GCA_046731495.1 Actinomycetota bacterium
TCGGCCAGCTCTCCGACTTCCAGCTTGCCGACGAGGAATCGCCCGGCCGGGTCGAGTTCCTCGATCCCCCCAACGGCACGCAGCTGCCCTTCAACGCGGCCTGGCGCCCCTGGGAGGCGCTCGAGCCGCAGATCGATGACACGTCGATCCGCCAGCTGAACGCCTTCGCCGCCGCGAGCCCGATCACCCAGGGGAACGGCGCGCGCCGCAAGATGGACTTCGCGCTCGACACAGGCGACTCGGCCGACAGCCAGCAGCTCAACGAGACCGAGTGGGTCCGGACGCTGCTCGAGGGCGGCGCGCTTGACCCGAACTCGGGCATCAACCCGGTCGGCTACCTCCACCAGCTCTGCCCGCCGGTCGGCGTGCCCGGCGCCGCGGAGGCCGCTCGCTACACCGGCGTGCAGGACTTCCGCGACTACGTTGAGGGGACGCAGCCGTCGTTCTACGACCCCAATGATGTGCGCGGCTTCTTCGCCGGCTGGCCCTCATATCCGGGGCTGATGGACCGCGCCCAGCAGGCCTTCACAGCGGCGGGCGTGAGGGTTCCCAGCTACGTCGTCTTCGGCAATCACGACGGCCTCGTGCAGGGAAACCAGGCCGCGAACCGCTCCTTCGAGGACGTCAGCACCGGCTGCATCAAGCCGATGGTGCCGGTGCCGAACCAGACCGACCTCGCCGGCGTACTCGGCTCGATTACCCCCGAGAACATGCTGACGATGCTCGCGACGGACCCGAACAACGTCGCGCTCGTGCCGCCGGACCCGAAGCGGCAGTACGTGAGCAAGGCCCAGTACAAGCAGGTCTTCCTGAACGGGACCCAGGCGGACGGTCACGGCTTCGCGTACATCGACCCGGCGGAGCAGGCGGCCTCCAAGGGCGCCGCCGGCTACTACTCCTGGAGCCCGGTACCCGGCTTCCGCTTCATCGGGCTCGACACCGTCTCCGAGGGCGGCATCGCGGGACCGTCGGCCGACGGCAACCTCGACGACCCGCAGTTCCAGTGGCTCCGCTCCCAGCTCCAGGCCGCGACCGCGGCCAACCAGCTGATCGTGATCTTCAGCCACCACGCGATCCCGAGCCTGACCTCGCAGGTCCCGGATGAGGCCGCGCCGCCCTGCACGGGCGTCAACGACTCGCACGGCCACGACCTCAATCCGGGCTGCGACCTCGACCCGCGGAACTCCTCGCCCGTCCACCTCGGGCAGGACCTGGTCGACCTCCTCCATCAGTACCCGCAGGTGATCGCCTGGGTCGCGGGTCACTCACACGTGAACGACATCGAGGCCTACCCGGGCCCCAGCGGGACCGGGTTCTGGAGCATCCGCACCGCCGCGGAGGCCGACTGGCCGCAGCAGAACCGGCTGCTCGAGGTGATGGACAACCGGGACGGGACCCTCTCGATCTTCGGCACGATCCTCGACCACGCGAGCGCGGCGACCGCGCCGGCATCCGGGACTTCGGCGGCCGGCCTGACGCCCACCGATCTCGCTTCGATCGGGCGGACTCTCTCCTACAACGACCCGCAGGTGGGCGCCACGAAGTGCAGTCCGAACTGCGGCGAGGGCACCAGCGACGACCGGAACGTCGAGCTGTTGATCCGGGATCCCCGGCTCTAGCGCGAAAAGCAGGAACTTTCCTCGCGAGTCGGTGTTTTAGGCCCTAGGCTGCCCGGTCTCCGGCAGCCCTCCTCCCCGGGCAGACCTATGCGAAAGCTGATCGCCACAACCGCGCTGGCCCTGTTCGCGACCGCCATCCCGGCGGCTTCGTTGGCGGCCGAGACGCCGAGCCAGGGCCCCTACGTGCCGGGGCAGCTGTTGGTCCGCTTCGACGGCGGCACCGAGCGCGTCGTCGACCTCCCGGAGGGCGTGGATCTGGCGAGTGCCCAGCGCGCCCTCGATGACAACCCCGCCGTCGCGTACGCGGTGCCGAACTACATCGCGCATGCCTCGGCGATTCCGAACGATCCGGGGGTCGCCGGCTTCCCCGGCGGCTGGCAGCGCACCCAGTGGAACTTCTTGCCGTGCGGGTCGCTCTGCGGCGAGACCCCGTCCCAGTATCAGGAGCGCGGCGGGCTGAACGCGCCGGAGGCCTGGGACATCCTCAAGCAGCGCGGGGCCGGCGGTGGGCGGGGCGCCCGGGTCGCGGTGCTCGATACCGGCATCGCCTACATGACCAAGAAGCCGCAGTTCCGCAAGAGCCCGGACTTCGCGCGCTCCCAGTTCCTCCCTGGCTTCGACTTCGTCGACAAGGACCGCATGCCGCTCGACGAGGACGGCCACGGCACGCACGTGGCCGGGACGATCGGCGAGCGCACCGGGAATCGATTCGGCCTCACCGGCCTCGCCTCGAGGGCGAAGCTCATCCCGGTGCGGGTCCTCGACTCCGAGGGGTTCGGCACGGCGCGCAACATCGCCAAGGGAATCCGCTGGGCAGCGAACCACAAGGCCCAGGTGATCAACATGAGCTTCGAGTTCTCCCTCGGCGTCAACAGCTGCAGCAAGATCAAGGGGATCTGCTCCGCGATCAAGTACGCGTTCAAGAAGCACGCTCTCGTGGTCGCGGCCGCCGGCAACGAGAACGGTGAGCCCGTCGCCTATCCGGCCGGCGCCCCGCACGTGATCGGCGTGGGCCGGACCACGAAGGACGCCTGCCTGGCGGGCGACTCGCGGACCGGCGCCGGCCTCGACCTGGTCGCTCCCGGCGGCGGCTATCCGGCGCTCAGCACCTGCGGCTCCGACGACCCCTTCTTCACGCGCGGCGTGCCGATCTTCCAGCTCACCTTCGACACGCCCGGCTTCACCCACTTCGGCTACCCGGGCGGCTACGAGGGCACCTCGATGGCGGCGGCCCACGTCTCCGGCGTGGCCGCGATGGTGATCGCGAGCCAGGTGGTCGGGAGGTCTCCGACGGCGGTCGAGTGCCAGCTGGAGGGGACCGCGCGGCACAGCGACTCCCAGCTCGGCCAGCCCTACGACCAGCGTCTCTTCGGCGCGGGCCTGGTGGACGCCGCCGCGGCGGTCAGGGCGCGGGCGCCCGGCTGCTAATCCTTCCGGCATGGATGAGGTGTCCTTCGAGCTCGCGCCCGCGGGCGAGCAGTTCGCGGACGACCTGAAGCAGATCCGGATCGAGGTCAACGGGACCGAGCTCCCGGACCTGGTCCGCGACGCGGAGCTGCCGGCCGCCCGCCTGGAGGGCGATGCGGAGCTGGCCGGCAACTACGTCGGGCTCGTCCCCGGCTACGTCAGCATGGACCTCGCCGGACAGTTCCTCGGCGGCGGCGGAGCGCGGCTCTACGAAGACGACGAAGGCAAGGTCCAGCTGCTCGGCTGCGGCTGCGGCGAGGTCGGCTGCTCACCGCTGCTGGCGCGGATCACGGTCACGGACGACACCGTCACCTGGGACGAGTTCGAGCAGCCGCAGCGGCCTGACTGGGACTACCAGGCGCTCGGGCCCTTCACGTTCGAGCGCGCCCAGTACGAGCGGGCGCTGTTCGAGCTGCTGCAGTAGGTCTACGTCGCGATCCGAAGCGCAGCCGCGGCGACGGCGAGGAGCTCCATCGCGATCGGAGTCGGAAGATGCTCCAGGTCCTCGCTGCGGATGTGAGCCGAGATGGCGACGAGGAAATAGACGACGACGGCAATAGCCGTGGCGATGCCAATCGGCTCCCAGGCGAGGCCGACGAGCAGACCGGCCGCTCCTGCCAACAGCGTGAACGCCAGCAGGTTGAGCCGCTCCTCGGGTACCCCGGCCAGGGCGTAACTCGCGACGACCTCCGGACGATGAGAGAGCTTCCGGACCGCCGCGTACGCCATCAGGGCGGCAAGCAGGCTGGAGACGATGACGGTGGCGAGGAACATCCGCTGCCTCCTTCGTTGTGGCTGTCCGTCACCTTCAATATAAACAAATGTTTAGTTTCATCGGAGGTCTCTCATGAGTCCACAGCGGAGCAATCGATCGCGCCTTTTGGAGGGCACCCTGCGCTGCCTCGAGCGCCTGCCCCCAGAGCGAGTGACCGCGCGGGCGATCGCGAAGGAGTCGCAGGCCAACATCGCCTCGATCGCTTACCACTTCGGCTCGAAGGACGAACTCGTCACAGAAGCCGTCATCGCCGGCCTCGACCGCTGGCTTGCCGAGATCTCACGGGCCCTTGGTGATCTGGACGGGCTCGAGCGCGCGGCGCGCCTCGAGCGCGCAGGACTCGTGATCGACGCCACCCGGGACCTGCACACCGGGCTGGCTCGTAACTTCCTCGGGGCGCTGGCGAAGGCACAGCACGATCCGCGCGTTCGCGGCAGGCTTGCCGAGGGCTTCCGGACAACGCGCGCTCGCGTCGCGGAGTTGCTCGATCTTGGCAGCGATCAGGCCGGCGAAGACGCCGCCGGACTGGTGCATTCGCTCTTCACGGGACTGCTCTTCCAGGCCCTGCTCGATCCAGACCTGGCGATCGAGGGCAGGCGGATGAGCCGCGCTCAGGCCCGCCTGCGCAGCGCGCTGCCTACGTCGTCTTGACGATCCAGACGTCGCAGGGCGCGTGGTGCGAGATCTTGTTCGGCACGCTGCCGAGCAGGAATCGCCGCGCCCCGGTCATGCCTTTGTTCCCGACCAGGACAAGGTCGGCGTCGTTCTCCTCGGCGACGTCCAGGATCGCGTCGGCGGGGTCGCCCTCGCGTGGGTGGGTGACCACGTCGACCTTCGCCTTCTTAGCCTCCGCGGCAGCGTTGCCCAGGACGAGCTGCACGTCCTCGCGCGGATTGACGCTGTGGGCGACGTCGCCCGAGATTCCCTCCGCCTCCTCCCTCAGGCGCGACTGCGGAATCGGCTCGTAGGCGCTCACGATCTCGAGCTTCGCCTTCGAGAGCTTCGCCAGCTCGATCGCCGTCTTCACGGCCTCCGTGGCGGTCTCCGAGCCATCAGTTCCAACCACTATGCGGCTGAACATCGAACCTCCTCGGCGGATTTGCGCGCCGATACTACTCGGCGGGCCCAGGCCCGCGCAGCGCTCATGGCGTCAGGTGAGCTTCACGATCGCGATCACCATCGACGCCACGAGGCAGGCGCAGAGAATCACCATCATCACGGCCCAGGTCTTGGGCATGGCGCGATCGTAGTG